>NZ_JAVKBY010000185.1:0-19394 GCF_040222985.1 Coleofasciculus sp. F4-SAH-05 | reverse complement strand
CGACTACGTGTAGCCTGTTTCTGGACGGAACCCGCTATGCCAGGTTGTCTTGGTTCAATATACAGGAAGCGATTAGCTTTATTTGATTAACCTGTATCTTACTAAGGTAGTATATTCAAGCTGTATTGACCGCCTATCCATGCCAACACCAACCTGCACTCAGGTATGGTGTGGGGCTTCCGGCTAAGAAAGCTAAACCTAGTCTAACGGGTGATGGGATGATACCAAAATCATTAGACGGGGTATCAAAGGATTCAATCATTTGACACCACCGTTTAGTCAGATATTGATTATCTCACCACGCCTCACCCTGAGCTTCTGTTAAGCCGCATCATCCCTCTTTGTTGACGAAAGGCAATAATGCTAAAAGGCGAGAGCGTTTAATAGATCGGGTCAATGCCCGTTGTTGTTGAGACGTTAGACCTGTAATCCGACGTGGCAGAATTTTACCGCGTTCGGTAATGAATTTGCGGAGTAATTCCACATCCTTGTAGTCAATGGGTTCTCCCGGCTTGATTGGAGAAAGACGTTTGCGAAAGTAGGTCATGGGCAGTTCTTAGGGGTTTGTGGTCATCAATTTCAGTTTATGATGCATTGCCATTGTTACATGGCTATTTAATTTCTTTATGCATCGTATGCTTATTGCAATGAGTGCAGAACTTTTTCAGTTCTAGCCGCCCTGTGGTATTGCGACGGTTTTTCATCGTGGTGTAGCGAGAGACACCATTTGTGCGCTTGTCTGGGTTCGTGCGACACTCTGTACATTCTAAGGTTATAACCAGTCTGACACCTTTCTTACTTGCCATAGTCTTACGTCTAGTAAACTAAATGAGGGCGTGAGTGAATTTAAACACAATCTCTTATTTTTGCATACGACGCCGGATTTGGGCAACCCATCGCTTTAGACGCAGATCCAGAGAGAACCCACGACGGGTTTGAATCACCAGGGTTTGGGCAATGCGATCATGAAACGCTTGCTGTTTTTCCGGTTCCGATAAAGCGATGCCACAATCTACCCCTAATGGTGCAATTAACAGCAGCATGGAGAGCAGCATGGAGATGCCATTCGCCAAAACGTTAAAGCCAAACATGGCTAAGAGCGCACAGACACCCAGAATGCCTTCTCGTTTGGTTAGTGTCAATAGTCCTGGAAGTTTGCCGTATTTGGCATCCAGCACTTTCATATCCAATGCCCAACGTCCTAAACTCTGACCCTGATTGCTCGATACCAATACGACCCGCATCCCTAACCACAGTGCCATAAACACTAACACTTGCAAAAAAGGATTTCCACCCGCCATCGAACTAACCAGCCAAACGGCGACAAAATCAATGAGGAAGGCATAGAACCGTCGCTCTATTGGCACTTGAGGAAAGCGCTTGTGTATTGGTTCAAGTTCATACATGGTTAGGGTTAAGTTTAGGGCTGATGCAATCTTTTTTGATTTTAGCGGATTTGGCGAAGGGCAATCGTTAGGTCAAAAGCAAGCTACGTCATTCGTCATTCGTCATTCGTCATTTGTTTATGTAAGGGTTTGAGGTCTATTTACATAAACTTAATGTAGTTGAGTTTATGTAAATAGCTGACTTGACTTTGGCTTAACTACTTCCTGTTTATTTGAGCTTAAGTTTACCCGAATACCCTAATGAATAACACTCAGCTCAGATTTTTTGGATAAATTCTTGTTTCTATGGTTCAATTTCCTGACGCAATCGTCTAATTATACTGGCACGACTAATAATTGTCGCCATGCCGTTTTCACTATGCACAAACACTTTACCTGAAAAAAGATTACGCAACGCTGGACGTTGATACACCACAAAATCATCACTTTCTGATTTAGGTTCAAAATCCATATCAGACAAGGTTTTATTTAGGGTTTTAGTAAAGGCTTTTTTGTTCTTAAACTCTAGAGAAAGAGTCACGCTGCGATTGAAGTAAGCCCCCACTAATCCGGCGACCAAACCCAGCGTAATACCGTAACGATACGGAAGGGGTTGAGTTAAACTTAGACCTAGCACTTGCGAGGCTAAGACAGCCACAACCAGAGTCATCCCTGTAAAGTAATAATAGAAGGTTGCCCAAAAACCAGGACCAAGCTGCATATAATAACCTCTAGAAATTTAAGTCAGGATACAATTATTTATCACAGGTTCCGGATTGTCAAGATTGAGACGATAAAGTAGGCGACTATAATGGTCGCGTATTTAATTCGGTGCGTACATCTTATCCTTATCGTTTAAGTCATAAGAAAGGGTTGAATTTGATACATTTGAGTATTCACTCTAATCACACCATAAGTTTATTGCTATTGTCTTTTACTCTCGGTGATTGCAGGATTTTTATAAGTATCAATGTGGTCTAAACGAGCTATAAAATCAAATCTTCAGTACGTTGTCGAATTCCAATGTTGAGGAGTTATACAATTATAGTCA
This sequence comes from Coleofasciculus sp. F4-SAH-05, assembly GCF_040222985.1. Taxonomy (NCBI): domain Bacteria; kingdom Bacillati; phylum Cyanobacteriota; class Cyanophyceae; order Coleofasciculales; family Coleofasciculaceae; genus Coleofasciculus; species Coleofasciculus sp. F4-SAH-05. The sequence goes on along the minus strand of NZ_JAVKBY010000185.1, from coordinate 16,958 downwards.
ATCAGAAAGAGAAAATCAGAAAATCAGCGCGATCGCGACAATTAGCCTACTCTTTCATGCTGACGATGGTTGGGGGGTTTCCAGGTATGGATTCCTCCCAGGAAAGTGAGAAGGTATGGTGCGATCGCACAAACGCTATTTTATTGATCGTAGTTGACTTACTGTGATAGGCGATCAGGATAAGCTGGTGATAGAGACGCGATCGCAGTATCAGTCTTGAAATCTAGTAAGTTCTTGTCAGTTATCCATGAATGCTCGATAGCGGTCCCAGTACCGATCGACAGCGATCTCCAGCTCTCCGAACGGAAAATCCGCGCCGTGGGCTTCTTGGAGGGCAACAAAAAAGTCGAGAATCGCGCCACCTTCGGCGGGGGTCAGGCTGTCGAAGCGCTCGTGGAAAATGGCTAGTGGAGTACCGGAATCGAACCATTCGATCTGCTGCTTACGGAGCAGCTCCGTCATGTCGTCCGGCAAACCGAGACCGGACGGGAGCCTAGTAGCTCGATCAAGCGCTTCTACGACGTCTGTACGAGAGGGTTCGGTGAGTGCGCCTACGAGTTCGGAGACGAAGACGCTCAGAGATGCATAGGACTCCAGGGAAGCGTACAGGAAGGCTGGTAGGAAGTAACGGAATGCCTCCGGAGCAAGCATCCAGAGGTTGCCTTCGACCTCGGTTCAGAGATCGTACACCGAGAGTTCAGTGAACGTATTCGTAGCCAGGAGTTCGCGCAGGCGATCGCCGTCGTAGCTCACCGCCGGTCGCAAGATCTGAGTAGCTAGGGGTCGGGGGCGCAAGGCGAACGTATTGAATAAGCGAGCTTTGAGGTTCTTGTCTGGAGGGACTTGCATGTCATTAAATGGTTGTCGGGTTCTCGGGCGAGATCTGGTCGAGGAGCAGAAAAATTACCGCCATCACTGCTGCGGCGCTTGCTGCGACGGCGGTTGCTCCGGCTACTGCAATGATAGCCTTCACGAGTACGATAATCGCTGCGATGAGTGCAACCACTGCTGCGATGACTAGCACTGCCATGGCTGCCGCTGCGACGACCTCTCTAGCGCGTTCGACGACTATTATTTTATAATTCGCCCTTGGCGGTCAAAGTTCTGAACAGTTCGTGAACCGTCAGATTTTATCATAACACGAGTTTTTATATTTCCATTATCCCAGTATGAATATTCATCTTTCCAATTTAATTGACCATCCAGATATTTCTCAAATCGTTCTAGTTGGTTGTTGCTGTTGTAGTAACCGACATAATAAGACTTTCGCTGTTGTGCCTCTTCCTTAGAAATTGGTTCTTCAGGTATAAAAGGAATCTGGTATGATTGCCAGCTACCAAAATATTTAGGGGTTAAAGAAGTAGAGGAATTTGAATTAACTTCTGGCATAGTTTGACCGGGGGAATAAGAGAGTGTACATGTATATAAGCTACTTATGATGATGAACACAAGCAGCCACATCAGGGGTTTTATCAGTGTGATCAACATAATGTCTAGGTTCTAGAATTTAGAATCTAAGATGTGTACTTGGTCTATTTATTTAAACGGATCACGGCTCCACTAAACCTACTGTACTCATCAGACTTTTCTGGAAGGTATGGCAGTTTTGACCCCAGCCGAACGTCCATCGCCACTCTCCGCTGTAGCTTGATGCAAAACTTCGGATTTCTGCTTTAACCTGGGTATCTGTCTTTGAGTTGATCAACTTGGGATGGAAGGTATCACTTGCAGAATCTCCATGATGGGGATCAGTGGTTGCCGTACCCCCAAAACTTGTAATTCCATTAAGTTCTCCGTCAACTCCAGTTAATGTTTCCCATAGTCCACTCACAGGATATTTGGGCCACCATCCATAACTTTCAGAACCGTCCACTTCTGTCCACCAATGTCCATATTTATCGTCTCCTGTGAGAGCAATATTCTTCCGTTTCATGGTTATAAATTTAAGCGTTCTTGATGTTGATGTTTTAGTCTTTTTGGATTGAAGAGTATCGCTCCTCAGCATAGCTTGTAGCTTGTCCTGCTCAGTAGATAAATTGATTTGACTGCCATCTATTTTAGGTTGAACTTTAGAGCCATTCTGCTGCTCCACATGCACCAACTCATGCGCCGTCAACTCATTATTTCCTGGAGATTTCCCCGCCCCAAAATAAACATCACTTCCATGAGTAAACGCCTGAGCGCCCAACTCCCGATTCATCTGCACCGCTTCACTACCCGTATGCACCCGCACCCCACTAAAATCAGCACCAAAGCGCGGTTCCATAAACCCTCTCACGCCCTCCGATAACGGAGAACCCGCACCCTTAGACGCATTCAAGCGACTCTCTAAATCCCCAGATGCTTGATTTCCGTCTATTTGAGCTGCCCGTTGCAGCATCTGGCGCATTTGCACACGCGGATCAATCAGCCTTTGTACCACAGGTGTAATGGACTGCGCTCGTTGCCATATCTGCTTGGGATTATTGGTTTCCAACTGACGCTGAACTGACGCTGAACTATCCGCAGGCGCTGACATTGACATCACCTGAGACGCTACTCGGTCAGCTTCTTGCTCGTAGGGATCTCCAGTTTCTCCTACCGTCAACTTTGTTTGAATGCCAATTTCCTCTAAGTCTTTTCCTGCTTCTCCCGCCTGTTCTTTCTCTTCTTTGGCACAATCAGCACATTGGCGTTGAATCGGGTTCTCTGAGACTGGGGCAAAAGCTCCTTTTAGTTGGGAAGCAGGGCTTTGTGGTATGGGTGGAGGGGCATCAAACGTTGGTGCCCATGGTGATTCAGATTTACGTTGTAGCGTTGACCCTGAGCGAAGCCGAAGGGTTGACTCTTCGGCTTGCTCCTGTTCCTTAGCTTGGATTCCTCGCATCACATTCGCGGTGAGTCTATCGGCTGATGCTCTCTTATACTCCCCGATTTCTTGGGATGGGGCAGATGACGGGTTTGACTTGGGTTGAATTGAAAAATGTCCCATTTTACCTGGACTTTTACCCTTTTTCTGTACCGTGGTTGGAGTCCAGGATGAATTTTTCTTTTGTACAGGTTTATACTCCATGATGCCGCCTCAGTTGCCCGATAATGTTAAGGATTGGAGCCGATTTCCTCAAGAATCCTGGGTGATAGTCTGATCTGCTAATGCCTGCCCGTTCCGAGAAAACGCCGGATAGCGGCTTGACCCAAGATATCTTGATGTGTGGCTAAATTATAAACTATTTTGTCTAAACCGAATTCAAGCGGAAATATGTTTTAACATAAGAGCCAGAAAACGGGAGCAAGGGGAGAGACTGTTGAGTTTTGCGGTAAGCGTTAGCGTAGCCATGCCCGAAGGGCTATAGCTATCCCAGAGGGAATCGCTCTTCCCAACCTACTTAATTATTACCTGCTTTCACGCTCTCAACCAACGATAAACTTTAACACCATTAAAACCTATAAACCTATATGGATATTCCCACACCCATCACCTGGTATCAAGCCAACTTTCAGTATCTCCAGATAGCCGTTAATCAAGTTCGTCAGGTTTTGGAAGATTACCTCGCTGACCAGCAAAATCATCCCAACTTAGCCAAATTAGAAACAACGTTATCCCCAGAAGCAGCAGCGATTCTCGAATACGCGCCGCCAGCCTTGGATAAACTCTGCGCTTTATTTAACCTTTCCCAATTTGACCGCTATATTCTCTTATTATGCGTTGGCATGGAGTTAGATAGTGAGTTTGAAAAATTATGTGTCAAAATTAACGGCGATCCTAAACGCAATTATCCGACGCTTAATTTAGCACTATCCACGTTTAGCCAGACTCATTTGGGCATTCTTTCCTCCCAATCTCCGTTACACCACTGGGAACTGGTTGAAATGGTGGAAGGATTATTTTTTACTCAATCACCTCTACGGATTAATCGGCGGATTCTTTGTTATCTGTTGAGTGAACCTTGCATGGATAAAGACTTGGCAGGTATCCTTTTGCCTGTACCGCCTTCATCTTCCACTCCTCTCCCCCCTTCGCATCAAAAAATCGCTGACCAAATTATCACCACTTGGTCTAAGTATTTAGTAACATCTGACCCTCCTGTTGTTCAGTTATGTGGGTCAGATATAGGGGCAAAGCAATCCATTGCTACCGTCATTTGTAGTGCATTAGGGCGGAATCTTCAGATGATATCAGCGTCTGTTCTTCCCTTTAATCCCAATGAACTGTATCAGTTGATGCAACGGTGTTTCCGGGAAGCTTTATTAACCCACAGTTTTTTGTTCCTCAATGGCGATGAGATGAATCCAGGTGATCCTCGGCGAGAATGGGCAATTGCTGAGTTTGTTGAACAATTAGAAGTGCCGTTAATTTTCAGCACCCAGGAACGACAACCCCAACGCCAACGCCCGATGATTACTTTAGATGTGGGTCAACTGAGTCATGCTGAACAACGAGATATCTGGAAATCCCATCTCGGTTCACTGACAACAGAACTGAATGGACAAATTGATACCCTAGTCTCCCAATTTAATCTCAACGTCGCCGCGATTCAAGCCGCCTGTTTATCGCTGAATAGTACGGACTATACGCCTACACCACCGGATGAACAGCCGGATAACGAACAAAACGATAAGAAACCAGCAAAAACCGCCTCATCCTCAACCCGCCGTCGCTCATCAAAAACTCAAAAGTCTCAACCTAGAATAGAAAATCCCTTATCTCCCCTGCAAACTCATTTATGGGATTTCTGTAAGACTCAAGCGCGTCCCCGTTTAGATGATTTGGCGCAACGGATTGATGCTGTCGCCACTTGGGAGGAGTTGATTCTACCAGAACGAGAAAAAGCTACATTACAGGAGATTTCGGCTCATGTGCGACAACGAGCGAAGGTTTATCAAGAATGGGGATTCGCGGGAAAAGGAGGACGTGGATTAGGGATTAGCGCTCTTTTTTCCGGACCGAGTGGAACGGGAAAAACCATGGCGGCGGACGTATTGGCAAAGGAGTTACGCCTTGACCTTTATCGGATTGATTTGAGTGCGGTGGTGAGTAAATATATTGGTGAAACGGAGAAGAATTTGCGGCGCATATTTGATGCAGCAGAAACCAGTGGGGCAATTTTACTCTTTGATGAAGCAGATGCTTTGTTTGGCAAACGAACGCAAGTGAAAGATTCTCATGATCGCCATGCGAATGTGGAAGTGAGTTATTTATTGCAACGGATGGAAGCCTATCAGGGATTAGCGATTTTGACGACAAATCTGCTCGACGCTTTAGATCAAGCGTTTATGCGTCGAATTAATTTTTCAGTGAAGTTTCCCTTTCCCGATGCCCCAGAACGAGCCGAAATTTGGCAGCGCATTTTTCCAAAAGAGACACCGACAAATAAGTTAGATATGCAAAAGTTAGGTAAACTAAATATGGCGGGGGGAAATATCCGTAATATTGCCTTAAATGCGGCGTTTATCGCGGCGGATGCGGGAGAGTCTGTGATGATGAAACATCTTTTACAAGCGACGAAAAGCGAATCTCTTAAGTTGGGTAAAATTTTAACGGATTCCGAAATTAGGGGCTGGGTTTAAGACTTAACTCCAAGCGCCGATGTACCCGGAATTCACCATCAGCGATATCCGAGTCATACGACTGTTGATGATTTGATGACGGCGCAGACAAAATGTCAAAAGCCGTAATCAGCAGGCTCGGGAAAGTGAAGCAAATGGTCAATTGTAGGGGCGGGTTTAGGAACTAGCGCTAGCTTGTTACTAATCAATGAACAACAAAACCAGCCCTATTCAGAAATATAGCACTACGCATTCAGGTTAGGACAATAAAATTGAGTGAAAAGGCAACAGGCAACATCAGCGATATCCGAGTCATACGACTGTTGATGATTTGATGACGGCGCAGACAAAATGTCAAAAGCCGTAATCAGCAGGCTGGGAAAAGTGAAGCAAATGGTCAATTGTAGGGGCGGGTTTAGGAACTAGCACTAGCTTGTTACTAATCAATGCACAACCAAACCCGCCCTATTCAGAAATATCGCACTACGCATTCATACCAAGTTGCAGTCTAAGGTAGAATCTGTCATGCTGAGCAGAATGCAGTGAAACGGAATGACGCTCGCGCATTTGTCCAGATTCTTCGCTTCGCTCAGAATGACATGATAGAACGCAACTTGATATCAGGTTAGGATAATAACATTGAGTGAAAAGGCAACAGGCAACAGGCAACAGGGAAATGTCCTAACGTATCTTCGTAGTGCTATAAGTAAACGATATTCAACCTAAAAGACTTAACTCCAAGCGCCGATGTACCCGGAATTCACCATCAGCGATATCCGAGTCATACGACTGTTGATGATTTGATGACGGCGCAGACAAAATGTCAAACGCTGTAATCAGCAGGCTGGGAAAAGTGAAGCAAAGGGTCAATTGTAGGGGCGGGTTTAGGAACAACAAAACCCGCCCTATTCAGAAATAACCTTGATCAAAACCGGGGATGCTGGGTAGAATAAGTTACCCTTTTTAAGGAGCGCATCAATTTCGATTGCTGGACTGTTCGAGTGAGCAAGTACTGCAGTTTCTGACGTTATACCCAGATGCTACAGCTATTCTCAATTCACGGTTTTCAACGATAAATTATAACATTAGCTAGGCGAAATCATTTGTTTCATTTTTCACGGGCAATGGGTTGGCAAAGCTCACGGTTACTCTGTTTAACATCGGGATTATGATCAAGATAATCTTGGAGCCAATTACAACTTTTGGCTAACAGTTCCTCCAAATCTAAATTCCAAACAATTGCCGTATTATCTTCAGTGCCGACAGCTAATGCCTGACCATCCTGACTCCAACTCACACTCGTGACACGCCCCTCCTCGGCTTCCCAGGTTTTCACTAAAGTGTCATCTAGTCGCCAGATTTGTACCCGATTATCCCAGCTTGTGGTTGCCAGAATATTTCCTCTAGGACTAAACTCAACCCGTGCCACACTATCCGTAGACCCTTTCAGAGTTGTTTGCAGTTCACCCTGGCGATTCCAGAGTTTTACGGTATTGTCATAACTGGCTGACGCTAATAACTGGGAGTCGGCGGAGAAGCTGACATCTAACACCCAATTACTATGACCTTTCAACGTTTTCACCAATTGTCCCTGACGATTCCAGAGTTTGACGGTTTGGTCATCACTAGCTGATGCTAATATCTGACCATCGGGACTAAAAGTTACCCCATTGACGCGGGATTGATGTCCTTTTAAGGTTTTAATCAAAACTCCATCTCGTGTCCAAAGTTTAATCGTTTTATCTCGACTGGCGGAGACAAGGGTTTGCGAATCAGGACTAAAACTGACATCCAACACCCAATCCTGATGACTGTTCAATACCTTAATCAACTCTCCCTCTCGATTCCACAGCCGAATCGTACCATCTCGACTGGCTGAGGCAAGGCGTTCCCCGTCAGGACTAAAGCTAACACGATAAATTCGCTCGGTATGTCCGGTTAAGGTGTGCAAGAGTTGACCAAAACGATCCCAAATTTTGACAGTTTTATCGTTACTCGCCGTAGCTATTCGTTCTCCATTGGCAGAAAAGGTCACATCTCGCACATCATCATCATGCCCGCGTAAAATGAGCTGAGACTGTTGCCGCAGTTCCCAAAGTTTGATGGTTTTATCATAACTGGCAGAAGCAATGACGACGGGAGTTGCTAATGCGTCTGCGGTTTTTTTTGCTTGTTTTGTGGGACTAAAACTAACAGCGGTTACTCTATCGCTATGTCCTTTAAAGGTTTTCAGTAATTTACCATCACGATTCCACAGTCTTACCGTATTATCGGCACTTGCTGCTGCAATCAACTGACTGTCAGCGCTGAAGGTTACGTTCAATACCCAGTGTTCCGGTTGGGAGAGGGTTTTAATGAGTTGACCCTGAGTATCCCACAGTTTCACGGTGCGATCATCGCTAGCTGAGGCAATGAATTGACCATCGGGACTAAACGCCACACTGTTAACCTTACCCTGATGTCCGGTGAGAGTTTTCCATAGTTGACCGTCTTTTGTCCACAATTTGATGGTTTGATCGCTTCCGGCTGACGCTAGCATCTCACCATTGGGACTAAAGCTAACCCACTGCGCTGCTTTTTTATGGGCGGAAAGGGTATGAATTAACTCGCCATCCACTCGCCACAGGCTCACCGTACCATCCGCACCTGTGGAGGCTAGGTGTTCACCGTCTGGACTAAAGCTAACGCTATAAACATAACCGTCATGCCCTGTCAACGTTTGGACAAGGGTGCCATCTTGACGCCACAGCTTGACTGTACCATCCCAACTACTGGATGCAATTAGCTGACTATCTGGACTAAAGGAAACACTGGTAATGCTATCTTGATGCCCTTGCAGAGTCGTGACTAATGTACCATCAGGACGCCACAATTTTACCGTGCGATCGCGGCTGGCTGAGGCAATCAGTTCTCCATCCGGGGAAAAGCTGACATCCCAGACGATATCACTATGTCCTTCTAACCGATTTCGCTCGGTTACGGAGTCTACGGCTTGAGAGAGGGCGGCAATCACTTGCAGGTGGGTATCGGGTTTAACCCCGACAGCACCCTGCTTAAGCTGTCTTGCGCCTCTGAGCGCTTCCAGCAGCGCATCAAACTCTTTTCCAGAAGCAAATAGGGCTTCTGAGGAAGCACTAATCGCCGCTAGTTGGGCATTAAACGTTAGAGTCGCGGCGCGTCGGCGTTGCACCTCAGCCCGCCATCCTAATCCCCCAGCCGTAACCGCTAGCACTGCCATCGCTGTACCGACTGCGATCGCACGGAGTCGCTGTTTGCGAACTCGTAAGAGTTCCATCTGACTGTGCTTCAGCCGTGTCACCAGTGTCTGCTTACGGCGTTTTTTGTAATAGTGACGGATGGGGGCGACTAAGTAATCGTGAACCAGTTGATATCGATCCTCGGGTTCGTCTGGCAAGCGAAATAATAAGCCTGAGCCGACTAAAATCTCCAGAATTAGAGAAAGTGAGGATGGCGATTTGACAAGGGAGGGGGATGGTGTATGTCCCATATCTAAGTCTTTTGTCCCCGATTCCAACTCAATTTGAGTTTTCAGGGGACGAGTCCCTCGGTCATCTGTCAGTGAAAATAAGACTTGCCAAACTGTCTCTTGATTTTCAGATCCACAATCAGCAATAGCATTCAAGAGCCAGCGTTCGACTAAAGTGGCTTTCGGATTCGTGCCTAAGGCTTGGTATTGCGCCAGAGTGGTAATTTTTTCCGTTTGCAGTTGCATCCCCACCACCTGTAATTCAATCAGTCGCACGCTTTCGGTGGGTGAGGCTAAATCTTGAACTAGGGCATCAATTAGGGCGTCGTCTAACTTAAACTGAGAACCTGAAGCCAGAGTGGAAATGACATTTTTCGCTTCCCGTGGGGACAAATCCCCCAAGTGGTAGCGAAGTTGTCGATCCAGAATATTGTTGTTAATCGCACTCAAATTCGTGTAACGTTCGCATTCAAGCAGGTAATGCAGGTAATCTTCCCGCAGGGATAAAATAACTTTGACAAAGGGAAGATTCAGACAATGTTCCAAAAATTCATAGAACTGGCGTCGCTGTTCTAATTCCGTACATACGAAAAAAAATTCTTCAAATTGATCGAAAATTAGCACGATCAGGATATTGCCATCAGCCGCCTGCTGTAATTGATTGACACAGGTTGCCAGTTGGCTCAGGGGTTGGGGATCTAACGCCGTATCCGATGAGGGATTAGAGGTACAGCCTAAGGCATGGTTGAGTTGTCGAGAAAACTCTGCTTGCCAATCGCTGTAGACTTTCTGCACCACGGGGATAACCTCTCTAGCGCTAATCGTGCGACTCTCTAAGGCAGGGACTAATCCAGCGTGAATCAAAGAACTTTTACCCACCCCAGAGGAACCATGAATCACCGTTAGTTTGTGATCATTGCGGCTGAGGCGTTCCAAGAGTCGATTTACATCCGGCAATCGCCCAGCCGCCGCTATTTCCAGGGGCGATAATTGGTGATCCTGTCGCCCAGAGAGTAAGGGGGCTGCACCCAGAAAGGTAAAAAAGCCATACTGTTGTTCGAGGGAGCGCTGTTTTTGCTTGAGTTCAAAGGCTCGTAGGTATTCCTGGTGATCGAAGTAGAGCGATCGCAGTTCTTGGAGAATGTCCAGATAAAGCTGGGGAGACTGATGGGCCGCTTTTGGCAGTAACCCCTCTACCGTTAACGCCGTCTCTAAATCCGCGATCGCCGCCGTTGATTCCCCTAGTTGACGCTGGGCTTTGGCACGGATCAGTAAGTACCATCCCTGATGCTGAGGTTGACATAAGTGAGACTGATCCAAAATATCTAACGCTGTTTGGACGAAGACTTTGGCATCCTCCCAGTTGGATTCTGCTAATGCCACCGCCGCCAAAAAACCATAAGCTTGGGGTAATTGAGCCGCATTGTCTTGGGTTTGAGACTGCGCCAACGACTGAAGTGCCAGCGCTTGTAAATCTGCCCAATTTTGCAGGTTTTGCAGCACTTCACCCAGTTGAATGGTTAAGTGGGCAACCCAATCCAAGCGTCCCGCCGTCGTAAAGGCGTCAATCCCCGCTTGCCAAAATTCTCTAGCTTTCTCCCAACTTCGATACTTGTGACTTGGGTGTAATTGAGCTTGACGACAATAACACCAACCCAGATGACACTGTAAGATGCCAATCCGTTCTAAGGATTGTTGATCAGCGCCATCGGAGACAGCACAGCGAATCTGTTGCCAAACATCTAGACTCCGTTGATACTGTTCCAGAGCTACCTCAATCAGGTCACGTTTAAAGGCATCTCTGGCTAAAATAAACTGCCATGTCGCATAGTGTGCAGGTTCTAGACTCACACCACGCCCCTGCAAATCCCGTAATGCGGATTCGAGTTCTTGACGACGCTGACATCCCGGCGACAACTTGAGCGCTTCATTGGACAAAAATTCACCGACACTTTTCTCTAAAAGCATGGTAAATAGTTCCTCAGTTGTGTGTTGCCATAATTCTAGTAATTCGGCGTTTGCCAGTTCAAATTTAATCGAGGTAGCCGCCCAACTCTTAAAATCAGGAGCAAATCGGGCTAATTTGTGGAGTAATTCATCAGTGACCCATAAAACGATAGGAAAGCTAAAACTTTTCGGAAATTCGTCGCGTACCTGATTGGTAGAGATTAAGACTGGATCAATTGCGGTCACAGATTCCAGACCAAATACGAGCAAGGCAGATAAGTCCTCTTTCGCGATCGCGTCTAGGATAACGGTATATAAGGTTTGACTGGATTCTTGAAGCACTAACTGTTTCAAGGTAATTCCTGTCAGCCCTTGGAGTTGCTGCCACATCGGTTGTTTGCAGCACTCATAGTTGCAGCGGACTAAAATCAGGGCAAATTGTCCTTCCGACAGGGTGATTGCCCGAGCCAGGGTAGATAGTGAACGCTCATTGGCTAAGACTATTTCTTCGGCTCTCTCTCTCTCTTTCTCCTTCATTCCTATCAAAATGTGACTACTCCTAGGTGGCTATCGTCGAGTAAGCTAGTGTTAATAAGGGACTTTAAATACAGAGGCTAAAAAACAGAAAACCAACCAATAAGACCTCTATTGGCTTCGGCGGATGGATCTGCTTTTTTGATGACAGATCTTTTATTAAAGCGTATCTTTGATAAGATAAAAGCTATTTATTGAGGAATTCAACCCACTTCTAAAATCACAACTTAGACGCAGACAATTTAACAATTTTCAATAGAATTAAACAGTGAGATCAACTGATAAAAATCGTGACAAAATTTTATAGTAAATGTGACTCAGATCACTGATTTGTCATTTGTCATTTGTCATTCGTCATTCGTCATTCGTCATTCGTCATTGGTTTGCTCCCCCAGCTCCCTCTGCTCCCTCTGCTCCCCCAGCTCCCTCTGCTCCCCCAGCTCCCCCAGATCCCCATCAAGCACTCACATCAGCAACCGATTTAAACCGAGCCGTCTCGGCTAAAGCCGGGTTGACTCCAAACCAACGACCCAAATCATCGCGGTATTCATAGACAAACATACTGCGTAGCAGAGTTTGATATTCTTTTTCCCCGCGAATGGACTGCTGCTGAACCACCTGAAAGAGTAACTGCCATTCCGCATCCTCAACCGCTAATGCCAGATCGTCCCGGTATCCCTTAATTACACTCTCTAAGCATTGGCGAGAAAAGGGTGGATCTTCTTGTTGCAAGCAGTTATACAGTAGTCCCAGTAAGTTGCGAATATGACCCCCACTAATCCGACAGATGCGATCCAGGGTTTCGGGACTATCAAAAACCTCTGGGATTAAATTTAAGCGCTCTTGGGGAGGAATCTGGGGAAACGCACGGGCTAAAACCAGTTGTCGGAGTAATGCCATTCCTTGAGGGAATTCACGACCATCTCGATACCAGATCGGCACCATAGGTAACACTTTGGGAGCCACACCCCCGCCCAAGCGATTCTTCAGGGTTTCATACTCGTTAGAGAACATCAGCGCTAAGGGGATAGTATAAACCAGATGACAGCGTAAACGTCGCAATTGAGAGCCGCGATCAATGAACAAGTACTCAGGCTGCGATCGCCCCGCGTGAACCGGTCGGGGATCAACCCGATCCAAGTTGTCTATAATGACGACTAACCCTTGTTTCCCTCGTTGTTTGAGCTTTTTAATCGCCGGTTCAATGATTTCAGTATTAATCGCCTGCAAAATCCCTTGAGTACGAGGCTCTAGGTGTTGTCTGATCTGTTCGCGCAATTGAGGACTATCTTTGGTTTTAGCAGTGACTTTGGCAATACCGACGGACAGTTCAGCCGCTACATCCACATCGATAGGCGTCTGTAAAAAATCATTAATCTCGTTGAAGAGTTTGTTAAAGTACCGGGGTTGGAGACGAATCCCGATCGCTTCGAGATTTTCACTCACCGACCGAGCGATACTGAGCAAAATATCGCTAATATCAACATCTGCCATGTCCAAGTCTTGAGATGACTCAAAATAGACAACGTGAAATTCTTCCGCCTCTAACTGAGCCTTCAAGCGAAACAATTCTGTAGACTTACCACAGCCAATATGTCCCGTGAAAAGTTGACAAGTCGGTTCATCTGGAGAAAGTCGTGCGATCGTGCGTCCTAAGGCTTGGATAATTTTGCCGCCCCGCACAGACGAAAAATTAATATAGTACTGACGATCCTCTGGATTGCCCATCACTAGAGTTTTAGCTGGGTTACAAGCTTTGAAAAAAGTAGGTAGATGCAGTTTCATAAAGCAAGACTCTTGAGTCACCTGATTCAAGTAGAGCGTAAATCATTGACCGAACCCTTATACGTAGGGGTAATACCCCCTTTAGGGTCTAATGGCTTGGATTTGATCCCTCAGGTAGAGTAGAGGGTGAAGGGGAGCTGGGGGAGCCGAGGGAGCTGGGGGAGCAAACCAATGACGAATGACGAATGACGAATGACGAATGACAAATGACAAATGACAAATGACGAATGACATAAGACAAATGACATAAGACAAATGACATAAGACAAATGACGAATGACGAATAACATTGCATCAGTTTCCCAAGCCCAAATCAGTAATCGGCGACAACAGCTAAAACGTGCCCGCCGAGTTAAATTTTTTCAGGCGCTGTGGCGATCGCTTATGGTAGGCGGTATGGCTAGCGGTTTGATTTGGGCGATTACCTTACCCGATTGGGTAATTCGCCAACCGGAACAAATTGACATTGAGGGCAATCAATTTCTCTCAACTCAGGCGATTCGATCGCTGCTTCCCTTATCCTATCCTCAGTTCCTCTGGCGAGTGGAACCCCAAGCGATCGCAGAGTCTCTTGAGAATACCGCACCCATTGCTGAAGCAACAGTAACTCGTCAACTCATGCCTCCGGGGTTGATCATTCAAGTGCAAGAGCGCCAGCCTGTTGCGATCGCCCAAGGGCAAACTCAGGCAACCTCAGAACCGGGCTTTTTGGATGAACGAGGCGTCTGGATGCCCCAGAGCAGCTATCGTTCTCTCAAAGCCAATGTCGAGTTACCCACGCTACAAGTGCGGGGTCAGAATGAACACTATCGTCCATACTGGTCGCAAGTGTATCAGGTCGTCCACCACTCTCCCGTCAAAATCCTGGAGATTGATTGGCGCAACCCAGCCAATTTAATCTTGAAAACCGAATTAGGAAATGTGCATTTAGGAGCTGATAGTTCCCAATTGGCGGAACAACTGGCAGTTTTGGATCGCATGAGACAATTACCCACTCAGCTTCAACCTAGTCAAATCGCCTATATTGATCTCAAAAACCCAGACCGTCCGGTGATTCAGATGAAGATGGCAAGTGAAACCTCTAAACCGGATCATGACTAACCGTGGCGGTAAGAGTGCTATAAAAGAAAATTCAGCTATGCCCATTGTCGTAACTCTTGAGGAGAGTACCCTTCAAGAGTCTTAACAACAACCTGGGGTATTCGTTGGTTTTTCAATCGACTTACCCTATAGTTGACTCAGATTGTTACATATAACTGATAAAGTTGATTATCAACCCTGACCTATTCCAATGACGCTTAATAGTAAACTAGGGCTTGTCCATCAAAACTCTCCGATAAAGCTGAATACCGATCTTTCAGTTGGAGCGGAGAATACCCATCCCTTCAGCAACTCTGGGTTGCAGTTTAGTCAACCCCATGATTATGATTCCAAAGGGATTCCCAGGGAAGACGCGAGGAGCGACAACATTTTGCCAGGTAGTGTTGCCAGAATTAAAGTTGTTGGTGTTGGTGGTGGAGGCGGCAATGCCGTCAACCGGATGATTGCCAGTGAAGTAGCTGGGATCGAGTTTTGGTCAATTAATACCGATTCTCAAGCCCTTTCCCAAAACTCCGCCGCCAAACGCTTGCAGGTGGGTCAAAAGTTGACACGGGGACTTGGTGCCGGTGGAAATCCAGCCATTGGTCAAAAAGCGGCAGAAGAATCTCGCGATGAAATTGCCCAAGCCCTAGCCGAGTCTGATTTGGTTTTTATTACAGCCGGGATGGGCGGCGGTACAGGAACGGGTGCGGCACCGATTGTGGCAGAAATTGCCAAAGAAATGGGCGCGTTAACGGTGGGCGTAGTAACTCGCCCGTTTACCTTTGAAGGGCGCCGCCGCACGTCTCAAGCGGAGGAAGGGATTGCCGCACTGCAAAGCCGAGTCGATACTCTAATCGTGATTCCCAATAATAAGCTGTTATCGGTGATTTCTGAACAAACACCGGTTCAAGATGCGTTTAGAGTTGCCGATGATATCCTGCGTCAAGGTGTACAAGGGATTTCAGATATTATCACCGTTCCAGGGTTAGTGAATGTCGATTTTGCTGATGTGCGAGCTGTTATGGCAGACGCGGGTTCAGCGTTAATGGGAATTGGTGTAGGTTCCGGTAAATCCCGTGCTAGAGAAGCGGCGGTGGCAGCGATTTCCTCGCCCCTGCTGGAGTCGTCGGTGGAAGGCGCTAGAGGGGTAGTTTTTAATATTACAGGGGGTGGTGATCTGACGCTACACGAAGTTAATGCGGCGGCGGAAACCATTTACGAGGTGGTTGATCCCAACGCCAATATCATTTTTGGGGCTGTGATTGATGACAGGATGCAAGGTGAAATTAGAATTACGGTGATTGCTACAGGATTTAGTGGTGAAGCACCACCGCCCCCACCTGTAAATGAAGTTCCCCGTTATACACGACCGATCACACCGAGACCTAATCCGCCAACTCCTGCACCAGAACCAAAAACTCGACCGGGACTAGATATTCCCGAATTTTTGCAACGGCGTCGTTTTCCCAGAAGCTAGTACGAGAAGGGAGGGGAGCTGAGGGAGCAGGGGAAGCTGGGGGAGCTGGGGAAGCAATGTAGAGACGTGCCATGGCGCGTCTGGAAGCTGGGGGAGTTAACTTAAAACGCTTACTGTTAATTGTTAACTGACAAAACTGATGCAAGTACCAGTAGCGCTGACAATAGCCGGATCAGATAGCGGCGGTGGGGCAGGAATTCAGGCAGATTTGAAAACTTATGCTTTTCACCGGGTTCATGGTGCGAGTGTCCTGACTTGTGTCACCGCCCAGAATACTCAAGGGGTCAACCGCGTTGATGCTTTGCCAGTCGCCGCCGTTGTTGCTCAAATTGAGGCAGTGGTGCGCGATATGGGGACTCAGGCGACCAAAACGGGTATGTTACTCAACGCCGAGATTATTAATGCTGTAGTGTCTCAGGTTAAGAGTTTCCAGCTTGAACCCCTGGTGGTTGATCCGGTGATGGTATCCCGCACCGGAGACCAACTGATTGATGATCAGGCGGTAACGTCTTTGCGAGAGGGGTTGATTCCTCTAGCGACGATAGTGACACCCAATCGTTATGAAGCGCAATTACTCAGCGGTTTAAAGATTCATACCCTGGATGATATGCGAGCAGCTGCTCAACGCATTTATAAACTAGGAGCAAAAGCTGTCTTAGTGAAAGGTGGTGCGATGACGGGTGATCTGTGTGGGGTCGATGTCTGGTTTGATGGTTCCCAGTTCTACACCCTGAAAACGACGTTGATTGAAACGAAGAATAATCACGGCACAGGTTGTACACTCAGTAGTGCGATCGCGGCGAATTTGGCTATAGGCAAAAACCCACTCACCGCCGTGCATCAGGCAAAGGAGTATGTGACAACAGCACTCCAGTACGCCCTCGATATTGGTCAAGGATATGGACCGGTGGGGCATTTTTTCCCATTATTACCCTGTTGATGACCGGAAATGCCAAGACGATGTCAACGACCCGCCGCTAACCGCTTCCAAAAACCTAGTCATATCTGCTCACAAGTAAACAAACCTAGGCAAAACTCAACGGTATAAGTTTCTTCAAGCGCTTGTTTTTAGTGCCCTGCCGCTTCCCTGTTGAGGGTCAACACCGAGCGAAGCCGAGG
>NZ_JAVKBY010000179.1:0-49568 GCF_040222985.1 Coleofasciculus sp. F4-SAH-05 | reverse complement strand
AGCCTGTGCTTGTAGGTCAAGTGGCTCAAAGCCAAGTATGTGGACTAGAAGCTTTTTTTGTTCAACGGCGGGAAATGTCAGTAGTGAGACGGTTAAGCGTTACATTGAAAATCAGAAGACCAGATAGTTTGGTCATCTCCGTACCTCCGATGACCCGCCTTATATCCCACACCTAAAAGGATGTGGGTTTTACGGCGTTTCTATAACGGCGCGTGATTTTGCCAGGAGCCAATTCTAAGAAAGCAAGAGAAATATCCTCGTTTGCCCCAGACCAGTTTTCTGGCTCCCCGCCTCCCGAAAACATAACCCGAACTGTAGGCAGATTGATTGAGCTAAACAGGTTGTCTGGTAAGTCTGGACAAATCTGGAGCAGATTGTTGTTTTTTCCAAAGTTATAACGGATATCATCTTCAAGCATCCGTCTTTTAAACCAATCCCATATCTCTCTCCAATTAGGGTGAACTTTTTGAAACGATTTGCCTGTTACACACTTGTAAGCGTACTGAAGTTTCTGCTCAATCTCGGATTTATCCAACTCCTGCTGTATTTCGTCCAAATGCTCTTCAACACTACTGAAGTTTCCCTGGAGTAAGTCTCGCCGTTGTCTGAGACGCGCCAACTCGTCAAAGATTAGGGCAATGGTTTGAAACTGCTGCACAAAGTAGTTATCGACGTTGAGAGGTGGGCGGTAGTCGGAAGGATTGTAGAGGAGTTGCGGGTTCTGATAATAGAAGGCATCCTTGTAAGAGTTTTGCGAGAGGGTGACCGCAGTGATAGGACGGTCTTGGAGGGAACGACCAGCCCTGCCCTTCTTTTGCACAAAG
Source organism: Coleofasciculus sp. F4-SAH-05 (assembly GCF_040222985.1). Classification (NCBI taxonomy): domain Bacteria; kingdom Bacillati; phylum Cyanobacteriota; class Cyanophyceae; order Coleofasciculales; family Coleofasciculaceae; genus Coleofasciculus; species Coleofasciculus sp. F4-SAH-05. The sequence continues at coordinate 48,744 of NZ_JAVKBY010000179.1, read as the reverse complement.
CTGGCTGGGTTACGAGGGGCGTGGTGCTGCATTACAAATTGGATGCTAGCGTCGTCGTAGCCAACTTCTAATGAAGTAGTAGCAAAGATGATGTCTTGCAGCAGAATTTCGATATCTCCTTTACCACTACCGCTGTACACTGGAAAAGGCATTGAAGTGAGCGATCGCGCTTCTGTTCCGGGTTGGCGTTGTGTGGAGTATTGATCGGGGTCTTCAGCATCAAAGTACCAATATTCACCATCCAGAAACTCTGGAGAGGTTAGTACGTCTTGGCTGAAGTTAAGTCGCTGAAGTCTGTAGCGTGCTAGATTCCTGTTTGTTTCGGCATCGTGGAACTCAAGTGCTAACTTTTTGACTTTACTGATAGAGTCTTGAAACACGAGGCTTTTGAACTTAGGGGGTTCTTTCCCATCACTGTCTCGCCGACGCATATTGTGGGCGATCGCCATGATCGTCTGGATTGCTGTCGAGGCATCTCCTACAGGTTTGCCACGCGAGTATGTTTCTGGGCGAATGAACAGGAAATACTCTCGTCCCTGAGCATCTTCCATGTCCTTCTGTTCATCTGGTGAAATCTCATCTACATACGGAACCCCGCTAAGTTCCTGCCAAAACTTTTGAGGATTACCAATCGTTGCACTCATCCCCAACATCAGTGGGTATTGCCAAAATTCTCCATCATACGAATGCATTGCCTGTTGTAGTCGATGGCGTAAACGGCGAATCAGCAAGCCAATCTGAGCGCCGTGTATAGTGTCATAGAGGTGAATTTCGTCGAATACAACAGCTCGTGGAGCGCAGAAATTTGGTGGAAAATCTCGGCGAGTCGGTAAGCCGAAGAAATCATTGAATGTAGGGTCTATCAACCACCGATGCAGCATTTCAGTGGTGATAATTAGCACATCTGGTGGATTGCTTTGAATAGCGCTGCGCGTAGCCTTAAAGCTCTCTAACTCCCAACTGTTGTCAGCAGGTGTTAGGGTACATTCACCCTTGGCTAGATTGATTGCATAGACGGGATCTCCATTTGTGTCTGTGAAGTACGGGAGTTGGTATTTCTCATCCTGCTTTTTCCAACGTCCACGTTGGAGTTTTCCATCTTTTTTATATCCATTACGCAGTTCCTCGTCATTTAATGGAGTGTCACCAAAGGCAATTCCTACAGTCAAATCTTGATTCGATACTCCACTCCTTGCCATTCTATACACTTGCTGGTTAATGAAGGCTACATACTGGCTGAGTCGCTCTAACTGATTTTTGGCTAAAGTCTGCCTAGGATAAACTAGGATGATTTTACATCCCACAATATCGTTCATCTTCTCCTGCAAGGCTCCAAGTAACAGAGGAAGTAACGCAGCTTCAGTTTTACCACTACCAGTGTTGCCAGTAATTACATATCCCTGTCCCTTACGCTGGAAATATTTCTGAGTGATTTGCTGCAATGCCCGTTCTTGCACGCTGGTTAGTTTTACTTCGTCTAGTTCTTTGTTTAGGGCTTTACAAAAACCATTTTGAACAACTTTGCGAGCGTTATCTAGATGCTTGAGTCTAAGATTTTTACTGTTTTTAAATAACTGTTTAATAATTTCTTTAAACTTAGTCTTACGCGCCAACCTGCGGCGATCGGCAAACTCAACACGGATGGATTGGATTAGATAAGGTGCGCTTTGGGCATCATTGGGGCGAAACCGTTGCTTAACATTCTTGAGGAGTCGGACAATCTCGCTAATTCGTGAGCGATAGTGGTTCTCATCCAGCTTCAGCACCCACCTTTGCTCTTCTAAACTGGCTAACCCTTCTTCTAATTCAGCCTCGTCCAAGTTTTCACACTTTTCTTGGGCACGCTGTATTATGTCAGCCTTTGTGACATAGGTTTCGTAGAGACCAAAGTTAATCCGCTCCTGCTCAATATCCTCTAGATGACGCAAAATGAGTTGGTCGGTGTTTTTAGTGTTGGGACTTATCATTTTCTAGGGTAAGTAGATTGCTGAGGCGATTCAAAGTTAGCCAATGTCATACCGTCACCACCGTCTAGCTGCCGTCAATTCTTTTCTTACCCATGTTTGAACGGGCAACTCTGCGATGCTCTAGTAACTCACCTAAAAGCTGACTTTGCTTGTCAGGGTTCTCCCAATCATTGATGAATCTTTTCAGAGCGACGCTGATCATATCCTGGACAGTAGGTGCAGCACTTTGGTGTTCGCTTTCAAGTGAAAGCCTGATTTGGCGCAGCGTTTCGTAAAGTTCACCCGGTACGCGGACTGTTGAAGACAAGGTTGGATTGCCTGAAGGGGGTCTCACGCATTCTATTCCCCTTGACAGAAAGGTAGCCACCATGTATACATGAGTACAATGTAAAAGAAAAGAGTTGCTCCCCTCTCAAAGGAATCAATAATGGAACTTGTACTCCGGGCTGTGCCTATTCGTCGGGGTTCGCAGGATGAACATCAAAGCTATGTTGCTAGTCTGTTTTTTGGCGATATCGCCCGACTGCTTGATGATGGTCATCTCTACGTTCCCCATCAGCCAGATTTACCAGACTTCGCCCAGCGCAAACCCAACGCTACACGAGTTAAAGCGATCGCACGCTATATTCTGGAGACTTACCAGGATGGTACGACGTTTTTCCCGCCGATTTGCGTCAACGTTCAACCACCGCCAACCTACAGAGACGGCAGTATTTTTCTCCCTTATCACTCGGTTACTCTGCGCCTAACCGACGGTCAGCATAGATGTTTTGGTATCCGTCAGGCGCTAAAAGATATCCAGAAAGAACAACCCCAATATCTACCAATCCTTTCCCAACTCGAAGTGGGAGTCCTCTTATATGCTGGACTGTCATTGGAGGAAGAACGTCAAGCCTTCCGCGACCAAAACCTTTTAGTCCAAAGACCAAGCGTTTCACTCGCTCACTATTTCGACAAGCGATCGCCTACCGTTTTAATTGCCAAAGAATTAATCAAGCGAGTTCCCCAGTTCCGCAACAATGTGGAGATGGTTGAGAATGGCTTGGGTAAACACAATCCCAAGTTAATGACCCTTTCTACCTTAGTATTAGCAACCCGAAATGCTTTTCCAAATCTGAAATCTAAGCAGGATTTGGAGCCTAAAATTGATTGGCTCGCAACATTTTGGGCAGCAGTCGCAAGCGTTCTGCCTAATGATCCCTGGAAACTGACCAGCAAAGAGGAGCGCTGTGTGCAAAGACAGGAGTCACTGGCAGTAACAGCTATTATGTTCCAGGCTTTGGGAATGCTAGCTCGTGACTTCTACTTAGAGGGTGTGCCAGAGGAAGAGTTTGTTAAATGGTTGGCGAGACTACGGGAGATAGATTGGCAGCGTTCTAACGACTTATGGCGTGAGCGAGGAGTAATCCAAATTGGCGCGACTGGAGAACCGATTATTTCTAATACGAAGACAACAGTAGATGCGTGCCATAAGGTATTGCGTGAGTTTGTCGGTATTGCGCCTGTGAGCGGTGTTATATGAGTAGACAGTGGATTTTGAGTAAAAATAGGCGGATTGGTTTACTTGTGTGGAACAGCAAGTCTTATGATAGAACAGGTGTCGAGTTGTTCTGTGCGAGTTGAATCGCCCTCTTTACCTTCTAAGAGTTCAAGATCGGCAGGTCGTTAATGCCATCCTGACAGAGGTGACCCAGAAACACTTGAACGATGCCGAAACGCTTTGGGAACCCCAACTTCAGGGGACTGGAGCCGAGGATGAGTACTGGAATTGGGTCGCTAAGAGTCGTCGAGCCAAGCTGTTACCTGGAGATGAGCTATATGCGATTGAGTGTGATGGCGTTACTCAAGGCTTAATGACCATCGACGTTTTGAAAAAGCGCTGTCAGATTGAATCTCAATTCAGACGTCGATTAGTTTACATTAGAGCGCTAGCAACGGCTCCCTGGAATAGACCTGCGATTATGAATCCTCCAACTTACAAAGGGGTTGGCGGAAACTTAATTGACTTTGCGATCTGCGCTTCGCAGCAGCGCTTCGCTATCGCGCGGAGTTATGAATTAGCCTATCAAGGCAGAATCGGCTTACACGCTCTGCCAGGTGCGTTAGGATTTTACAGAAAGCTGAGAGTGGGTCTACTCGATTGCGGTTGCGATCCTGAAGATCCTGACAATCTCATTTATTTTGAAACTCTACAGCAAGAACCATGACTCAATCGTTCCCCACTTCTAATCCCGAAGCATCAGCTTCGCCAAAAGAGCAACAAACCACACAATCCCACAGGATGACCGATAGTGAGACTCGTTATCAACGCCTGATGGAACTGGTCGAGGCTGAAGATGCCTCTAATGGGGAAGTTGGTTGTGGTCGGGATTGGGGAGAACGGCTTCCCGTCTATTTAAGAACCTGTGGTATCAATATCTCCGATGACAAGCTGAGAACCCTGCTGAGAGAACATCTTGGTAATGTGTTAATGGAGCGGGACTTTGACTCGATTATGACTCAGGTCAACCCCTTCATCGAATCGGTGGTGGTGCAGGCACACAGTCAATCAGGATCTCCCAAACCCTCACCCACGCAAACAGAGCAAGTTACCGAACACATTCCAACAGCAGAACTCAGACAGTCTTTTCAATCCGAGTTGGGCGAATTTTTGAATGATGCCGATATCGAGCAAATCACTCAGTTCACCCATCAAGTCATTCACAAGGCTGTGCTTCACCCTCGATACACCTTCTCTGAACCCATCTGGGTGCTGAAAGGTGATGAGAAAATCTATATTGCTCAAGCTAAGAGAGTAAAAGAGGCGATCACTAAAGTCAGAGAGCAAAACCCTGAGGAACGTGGCGAACTGAAAGTCGTGAAAGTTGGAGGACTTTTGTCACCCGATCAGGTGATTTCCTTGGAACCAACTGAAATATGAGTTTTTAGGTCAAAGCTCACCCTAAACTCTCCTGTAAAGCATTTCGATGCCCAAATCGTTGCTGGTCATAACGAGCATCCCACCAAAGCCAATTGGTAGAATCAGCCCAAACATTATGCTTCCTCAAGACTTCCAGACGAGTTAATGCCAGACCTCCCAAAACAAATTCGGGTCGGCTCCAGGCTAGTAATTCATCCAATTCCTGAGGGGATAAACCAAACTTTAGACCAGTTGGCATGGTAGTATCAGCTTTCAGTAAACCTCCCAGAGCAATGTACTGATAACCCATATTTCGGTACGCACTGATCAGGGAAGCAAGAAAACTTCTGGGTGAATCGTAATGGGGTGGAAAAGAGTCCAACTGAGGTACTGGCTGTTGACGCCAATTGTAGAGTACCGCTCCGACCTGAACAACCCCAATCAAAGCATAAGCTCTGGGCTGACGCCAGTATTCTTCCCAACTGAGTCGGGCGAGATACAAAGACAGTAGTGGCTCTCCAATAATATCAGGAGCAAAAACGTAATCTGGACTGAAATTGTCGCAGCGAGCTAAATAGTTTTTTATTGTCTGGCGCAACTGTAGCTCATCTGCCAAACGCAATTCACGCACCCATCGATTATGGATAAACTCACAATAAAGTTGACAGTACCAGGGATTACCCTGATTTTCAAAAACACTGCTGTCAATGAAAAAGGGTTTATTCAGTTCGCGAATCCTCATCAGGAGTTTATTGTAGCAGGAGACAGGAGCGAGTATGCCAAAGTCTCCTTCTAGATTTTCTAATTTCTTCAATAGACCCGCCCAGTCTAAAGAGAAAACGGGTAAAAATTTTCTGGTCACCTTTTATTGCTCGCAAATGAATGACTTATCGGTTACCAACATTCATTCTAGCAATTTTATTCAAAAAACTATAAGATTCAATTGATTATTTGAATAACTCCTTAAACCTTTTATAGAAAACAAATGTATTATGAAATCCTCGTCTACGATTGCGATCGTTTCCTCGAAAAATCACAACGTCAATGCCAAGGTCTTGGCAGATTTGACAATCGCATGATTTCCAAGGCTTATCTGTCAAGAGTTCCCTGTACATCTTTTCATGTTTGCTCAAGCGTCTAGCTTTAGCTTCAGGGTTTACCTGACCGTCACGGGGCAATTCTAACAACTCGTCATAAGCTAACAGTATGTCTAGAGTTTCCTCTAAAGTCAGCTTTTCTGCATCAAATTCCCGTATAGCTTTGAGTGAGTTTTCTTCAAGCCGCTTCAGAGTTTCTCGATCAGATATCCCAGCTTCCAGCACACGCTTGACTCGCAAGCCTGAGCGTTCTACTGGGGGAATACGGACAGCCGCATATTGTTTGCCAGAGATAGTATGGTAATTGGCGGCTGAATCTAGCCAAGCACTCCGCAAAGCACTGGCTGAATCAAAACTCGTCACACCTAAATGACGGAAAGCTGGAGTCGCATTAATTCGTCCAACGCCAAACAAATGCATCCGCGTGTTTGGAGTTAAGTAGGGGGAAATGGCTTCAAGAGTTTCGATAATTTCGTGGCTGGGTGTTCTCGCAAGTCCTCCTAAAGCAACGTAATCATATCCCATGCCAATGATGTCCTTAACAGCTTTAGAGTATGAGTCTGGATTCCACCCTTGAGCTACACCAATAGGCGTAAAATGATAGTTTCCAGCTCTATGCTTTTGGATAAACTCCTCAGCATTCTTGAGGGTCAAATTATAGCGCTTTTCTTTCACTCCCGATTGAGCAAATAGTCCCACAATCAGGTGGTCAATGCTGACTCCATAATTGAAACCCAGTTGCTCATAGTAGTCCAGGATTTCGTCAGTCGTGTAAGGAGGTTCCGACTCTTTAATATAGCCGAATGCGCCACAGTCTCCCATTAGTTTGCCCGAAAAGCGTACAAAATAGTGAATTCCATTTCTTTCTATGTATTCTTTTTTTTTCTTGCTTTTATCCACAACTACTTTTGATACTAATACTCCGTCATAGTTGGGTAAATCATAAATCTGATGAGCGTATATATCATCTAAATATGTATCTCGATTAGCGGTGAAAATATCGGTAGTAAAATCATATCCTGGATCAACTCTGTCATCCCATTCTGGGATAAAATACTGCATCCCTAAATGCCAATTCGGAGCCTGGGGAAGGTCAGGGATAGGAAAAAAGTCAGTTTTTTTAGACAGCTTTTTTTTTCTAGTCTTAACTGACTTAACGGAATGACGCATTTTTGGCAATTCCAGAGGCAGTTCTAGTTGAACAGGTTCTTGTTCCATAACCTGCCTAAAGACTTCTGGCTCCTGGTAAACTTGTTGTAAGATCTGGGTCTCCTGGGTTACCCACTGGGCAAACCGCTTGAAGAGAAATCCTTTTAAACCGACCAATCCATAGCGATACCGTTTGGCTTCTACGTTAGACAGAGCAAAAACAAACGTCTTGGCTGCTAACTCGCGGATGTATTTGGCACTGGTTTTTGATGCTAAAAATACAAGAGTCTGGGTGGGCGAGGTTTCAACCGGAAGAGAGAGCGATCGCAAATAGTTCTTCCCCAGTAACAAAAATACCAAGTCGTAATCCGCGATCGCACGTTCAAAGGCTTGACGTATCCCCAAAACAGAAGCCCACTCATCCACCTGATAGCCTTTCATCCGATTGACGCTTCGACTCCGCTCAGCGTCAACACCGAGCGGAGTCGAGGTGTTGACGCTTCGACTCCGCTCAGCGTCAACACCGAGCGGAGTCGAGGTGTTGAAGGTGACTTGGTATGGCACGATAGTTCTGTCTTCAGGGATTAATCCATAACCCGCAGAAAGAATCACCACATGTACTGCTTCCCGCCCCAGAGACTGGCGCAGTAACTCTACTCCCTCCATTGCTCTGAGGTGCTGTTGCCCTGTGTACATCTGATTCGCAGGACAAGCGAATTTGGCTAACTCCGCCTCTCGGTGCTGGAGTCGGGCTGTATCCTTAAAATCCTCTAATGTCAACTGATTTTCAGATTTAAATCGCTTTTGTCCAGTACAAGAGGTAACGACTAAGACACGGGGCTGGCACATTGAATTTCTTAATCATACAGATATCGAGCATACTCCCAAAACACCCGAATCAGCCAGTACCATTTCGCGATCGCTCATTGACAGCAGGAGCCGTAACCCAACTAGCAAAGATGATGGGATTGCCTATTGGCTCAGTTCTATCGTTCTTTACGTCAAATTAGGGTGAAACCTTAATTTTTTCTTGGGTAAATTGATATAAAACGATTATTCGCTAAACTATACTACTTCCAGTAAAAGTATTGGGTTTTTAAGCTGGAGAAGCCGTGTCAAAGCAATACCAAAGCTTCTGCGACAACTGATTAGGTGTTCTGTTGGGAGAAAAACGTTGTGGTGCATTATTTAGATCGACGGGAATGGCTACTCACGAATGGATTAGGTAGTTTTGCCAGTGGTACGGTATGTGATGCTCGTACTCGCACCTATCACGGCTGGTTGATTGCTGCACTCGATCCGCCCCGACAACGGACGTTATTATTCTCTCATTTGGATACCAGTCTGGAGATCGGGGGCAAGATTTGGGCGCTTTCGACCAATTTCTGGAATGGGGGTAAGACTATTGATCCGGTAGGCTATCAATTTTTGCGCTCTTTCGACTCTGATCCTGTTCCTGAGTGGGTTTGGGGATACCAGCAGTGGCAATTGACACGTCAACTCGTTATGCCTTACGGGTTAGTTGAGGATGAAGAAGGGTTTCGGGAAACACGCCAGTTTTGCCACCGGATTCTGATTCAGTATCGCTATCAAGGTAGTGAGGTGGCAACCTTAAGGTTACGTCCTTTGATTGCCGATCGCAACTTTCATCACCAGCAATTCGACGAAGAAAATTTACAATTCTCTCAATTAATTGGACATCAATGCCTTTACCTGCAAGCCATGCGCCCGGATCAAGTGGGTACGCCTTGGCAGTTGGGTTGGAGTGTAGGGGAGTATCAACCGGATGAATTGTGGTATTGGAATTACTACTATCCTGAAGAAAACCAGCGCGGGTTAGGCGATCGCGAAGATCTCTATAGTCCTGGCTATCTTACTATTTCTCTGGAACCGGGCGCAACCGTTACCTTGGAAGCGCGGGTGGGATGTCCTCAAGATACAGCAGCGCTCCAGTTAAATGCTCAAGTGTTTGAGGCGGCGGTGCAAGGGGAAAAAGAGCGACAAAATCAGTTAGTGGCGACAGCAGCAGGGGGTGTAGGGGCGGGTTTGACAGATAACTTATGGCGCCAAACCAATAACTTAACTAAACCCGCCCTTCTAGGGAAAGCTGAGTGGGAGACGACTTGGCGTCAGTTACTCAAAGCGGGTGATCAGTTTATTGCCTGGTGCGCCTCGATTAGTAGTCCAACGGTGATGGCTGGCTATCCCTGGTTTAATGATTGGGGGCGGGATACACTGATTGCTTTGCCCGGATTGGCATTAGCGACAGGACGTTTTACTTTAGCCAGGGGACTACTCAAAACCTTTGGTAATTATTGTCGCGATGGTTTAATTCCCAATACCTTTCCCGATGCAGAGACTGATCCGATTTATAACAGTATTGATGCGTCTTTGTGGTGGCTGGAAACTTTGGGATTGTATTTGGAAATCACCCAAGATTGGGATTTTTTGATTGAGCAATATCCCACGGTGCGAAAAATCTACAAAGCTTATACCGCAGGTACTCGTTACAATATTCAAGTTGATGCTGTAGATGGATTGCTAACCTGGGAAGCGCCGGATGTGGCGATTACCTGGATGGATGTGGTGCTGGATGGTCAACCGATTACACCACGTCTGGGAAAAGTTATTGAAATTAATGCGCTTTGGTATTCGTCCTTATGTTGGATTGGTAAATGGACTGAAAAAATGGCAACGGGGGCGGTTAAAGATCGGGTGCGTTTGTTGCATCATACTCAGTATTATATCCAGCAAGCACAACAGGTAAAAACGTCATTGCAGCGGTTTTGGAATCCCGATAAAAAATACTTTTATGACACCATAGAACCCGATGATCACCGCAATGCTCAAATTCGCCCCAATGCGGTAGTGGCGCTGTCTCTGTATCATTGTGGCTTTGCAGAGAATCAAGCGCGACAGGCTTTGCAAGTAGCACGCGATCGCTTGTTGACTCCCTACGGTTTGCGAAGCCTTGATCCGGCTGATCCTGAATACATTGGTTATTATAATGGCGATCGCTGGCATCGGGATAGTGCTTACCACCAAGGAACAGTGTGGAGTTGGCTGATTGGACCCTTTTGTCGGGCGTGGAAACGTTTCTATCCTACACAACCGCTTCCCTTTGACTGGAAACCTTTGCTGGATCATCTTCAGCACCAAGCCTGTATCGGGTCTATTTCCGAGATTTTCGATGGAGACGAACCCCATCTCCCCCAAGGTGCGATCGCCCAAGCTTGGTCTGTGGCAGAATTAATTCGTTGCTTTAGGGAATAGGGAAGTAAGTAGGTGTAAAAATTAAAGTTAATGGCGAGGATTGTCATTCGTCATTTGTCATTCGTCATTTGTCATTCGTCATTTGTCATTTGTCATTCGTCATTCGTCATTCGTCATTTGTCATTCGTCATTTGTCATTCGTCATTCGTCATTTGTCATTCGTCATTTGTCATTTGTCATTCGTCATTTGTCATTTGTAGGGGCGGGTTTAGGGACTTCATTCACTTTGTTCCCATTAACTGAACAACAAAACCCGCCCTAACCCCACCATTAACTCACGCCGAAGTCCGAGGTGTTCTCTAATCTCAACCGTTCACTTGAGTTTTGTCCGACTACTTATGACGCCAACTCCAACCGATTACGATAGCCCCTGGAAAGATGCCATAGAAAACTATTTTGAAGACTTCATCGCCTTCTTTTTACCTGAAGCGCAGCCGGAAATTGATTGGAGTCGCGGTTACGAATTTTTAGATAAAGAACTGCAACAAGTGGTGCGCGATGCTGAAGTAGGGCTGCGTTTAGCTGATAAGCTAGCCAAAGTTTATTTACTTACGGGTGAAGAAGCTTGGGTTTTAATCCACATTGAAGTTCAAAGCCAGGAAGAAACGAACTTTGCTGAACGGATGTTCGTTTACCATTACCGAATTTTTGACCGTTATAAGCGCAATGTTGCCAGTTTAGCGATCTTGGGAGATGAACGTTCTACCTGGAGACCTAATCACTATGGTTATCAGTTATGGACAAGTGAGATTCAGTTTAACTTTCCCGTGGTGAAGTTGCTAGACTATTCCCAGAGGTGGTCAATCCTTGAGACTTCCCGCAATCCCTTTGCTACCGTCGTCATGGCGCATTTACAAGCCCAAGAAACTAGGAATAATAGAATTAGGCGGAAATCATTAAAACTGGCTCTAATTCGGGGATTGTACGAACGGGGCTATGAGCGAGAAGATATAATCAACTTATTCCATTTTATAGACTGGGTAATGAGCTTACCTCAAGAGTTGGAAAAGGAATTTTGGACGGAATTAGGTCAGTATGAGGAGGAAAGGAGAATGCCATATATTACCAGTGTTGAAAGGATTGGAATTCAAAAAGGTCGTCAAGAAGGTCGTCAAGAAGGTCGTCAAGAGGGAGTCAGAGAAGGATTGCTGGCAGGAATTGAATTGGGCTTAGGCTTGAAATTTGGCAGGGAAGGGTTAAACCTATTCCCGGAAATTTTGCTAATTCAGAATGTGGAAAACTTAAGGGCAATTCTTACAGGACTAAAAACCATAAATACTCTAGAGGAACTGCGTCAGTTGTGGCATAAGACTGAGGGAATACGGCAAGGACTATTAGAAGGTATAGAAATATGTTTAAGATTGAAGTTTGGCAGCGAACCGTTAGATATTTTAGCCGAAATCTCGGAAATTCAGGATGTGGAACAGTTAAGAGCAATTCTAGCAGCGCTACCAGCCGTAAACACAATTGAGGAACTGCGTCAAGTTTATCAACCTAAGTAAAATGGTACTGGTGTAAGGCTGGTGGGCAATGCCCACCCTACGGCATATCAATGCACAATAAAAGTTAACGGTGGATATCGTCATATTTTTTCATCATACCATATAATATAATAGATTTGCAGTCAGTAATTTGCTGTTTTTTTTTACTTTATATCAAACAATAAACAACCATGAAAGTCGCTGTTTTCAATGCCAAATCCTACGACCGGAATTTTCTAGAAACTGCCAACGCGAATTATAATCATGACCTCGTTTTTTTTGAACCCCGACTGACTCAAGAAACCACAGCCTTAGCCGTCGGGTTTCCGGCGGTGTGCGTGTTTATCAACGATCAGCTTGATAAAACAACCTTGCGAGTGCTGGCTGCACAGGGAACAAAGCTGATTGCCACACGTTCGGCGGGGTTCAACCATATTGATTTAAATGCAGCGGCTGAGTTGGGCATAACTGTTGTGCGAGTTCCCGCCTATTCACCTTATGCTGTGGCTGAACATACCGTAGGACTCATTATAACCCTTAACCGTAAAATCCATCGCGCTTATAACCGGGTGCGAGAAGGAAATTTTTCCCTGGATGGATTCATGGGATTTGATTTACATGGGCGAACGGTAGGGATTGTCGGTACTGGTAAAATTGGTTTCCTGGTTGCCCAGATTCTGCATGGATTTGGTTGTCAATTATTGGCGTATGATTTGTATCCGAATCCTGATTGTGAAGCATTGGGGGTCAAGTATGTTGATCTCCAAGAACTCTTCGCGACTTCCGATATTATCTCTCTCCATTGTCCCTTAACGCCCCAAACCCGTCACCTAATCAATGCCCAATCATTGGCGCAAATGAAATCGGGTGTGATGCTGATTAACACCAGTCGCGGCGCACTTATTGATACGCAAGCCGTTATTGATGCGCTCAAGTCTCGAAAAATTGGCTATCTAGGTTTAGATGTTTACGAACAAGAATCTAACTTGTTCTTTGAAGATTTGTCTACGGAAGTGATTGAAGATGATGTTTTTCAACGACTACTAACCTTTCCTAACGTTTTGATTACAGGTCATCAAGCCTTTTTTACTGAAGATGCTTTGCAAAATATTGCTCAGACAACCTTATCTAACATTAGCGATGTCGAGTCAGGGCGTCCTTGTCCTAATGAGGTGAGCGCCCAGCGTGTTGTTGCAACTAAGTCTTGATCAACCGAAAGCGTTGAACCAGGAATCACTGTTAATGGTCATGAGAAAGTACTATATGCGCTCACAACTTGACTTGCTCCTGTTCCTTGTTCAGTGACTGCTCAAAAGTTTATCAAAACTTTATAAAGTAAATTTTTTAACAAAATGACTTGTCAGGTCAGATGCTATGAGTTAGGATAGCTTATTCGGGAAGTTTCCCCCGACCCCAAAAAATTGCCAGACTTCAAGCTCTGGCACAGTTTTGGCATGGGTTATAACTCATTCATCGCTTTACTCTATCAGTAGAGTAATAGTTTATAATCGTGAGTATCAGGGCATCTACACGACCTCTTGTCAGGTCATTGGTCATAGGCTACTATAATGAACTCTGAGAGCCTAAACCAACGGTTCTTAGCTATCAATCCATTGGAGCAGGGTTAACCGGCTAGATGCTTTTTAGCGTTTAGAGGTTGAGCCAAAATCGATAACTTAATTGCTCCAACTGACTATTGATATTAACGCTAGAGTTCATTCATTCACATCAGGGAATATACTGAAACTCACAAATTCAACCAATTAAAGCGGAGCGAGATGAAAAGGGATAACACGCTAATAGACAGTGTCTTAAGTTGAATAGCACTGAAATAAGCATTTAGGGAGCGCCAAAACCATTGATATACTGTAGTGGGTTTCGACTTCGCTCAACCCACCAGCCTTAATTCAGTGACATTCGTCTTAAGTTATTATTTCTTGTAAAAATCCCAAAAACAGTCAATCAAATTCACGGTCAATAGCAACGTTTGTCAGTCAATTGATGTGATGGAAAAACGGGTTTCCTTACTGTTGAACAATTCAATTCCCTTTTGGGGTGCTACCTTCTGATGAAATCTTTAACGGCAACGTTAGGAGTCCATGATCTGCTCCTAACCACGCTTATTGCTGCACTATTTTTCACTGGGACTTCATCGGTTACCGCCCAAGAAATTAAAAATCAAGCGTCGGCGTCCGGTGATAATTTGCCAGGTACAGGTATTGTTAACTCTAACGAAACCTCCCTAGTGGCAGGTCAGGCGGCTCTAGAGCTGATTAAAACAGCCGATCGCGCTGCCGCAGAACCGGGAGATACGGTGGTGTATCGCCTCGCTCTGAGAAACAGTGGTGAAGCCGCCGCCAGTGATATTGTGGTGACGGATCGATCGCCCTTGGGTGTACAATTTTTGCCGGAGTCGTTGCAAGGTTCGATTACCACAGGCACTAATACAGAACCCGTAACATTACCGTCAGCAGAGCGGGATGGGCGCAATGTCGCGTTTACGTTTCCCCGCTTAGAACCCAATCAAACCCTCAATATTATCTATGCGGCGGTGATCACACCCGATGCGGTTCGGGGCGATGGTCGAAATGTTGCCCAGGAACGACGCAGTAATATCGCCAGCTTTTTGATGCGGATTCGACCGGGAATTTTATCCGATTGCGGCACCATCGTGGGGCGAGTGTTCGTGGATAAGAACTTTGATGGCGAACAGCAACCGGGAGAACCGGGAGTCCCGAATGCGGTGATTTACATGGATGATGGTAACCGGATTACCACGGATACCGATGGTTTGTTTTCATTAGCCAACGTTATCGCCGGTCATCGCAGTGGGACACTGGATTTGAGCAGTTTGCCCGGATACAGCCTTGCCCCAAATCTCTATTTTATTGAAGGGAATAGTCAATCTCGCTTGGTGCGACTTTCACCGGGAGGGATGGCGCGGATGAACTTTGCGGTGACACCGGCTTATGGGGAGGAGCAGTGATGAAGAACACTCAGGATCAGAATAGTTGGGACGATTCGAGTCAAGCCAAACTACTGAGATTAACCCTTTATTTTTCGTTACTCAAAAGTATCGATGATTACAGTGTTCCCGGTAAAGGATGGTTGTCTTCGATATCTTTAGGGTTGCTGGTGATTCTAGTCGGGATGATTGGCATCATTCCGGTGGCGAAAGCCGATGA
This sequence comes from Coleofasciculus sp. F4-SAH-05, assembly GCF_040222985.1. NCBI lineage: Bacteria > Bacillati > Cyanobacteriota > Cyanophyceae > Coleofasciculales > Coleofasciculaceae > Coleofasciculus > Coleofasciculus sp. F4-SAH-05. The sequence goes on along the minus strand of NZ_JAVKBY010000179.1, from coordinate 33,693 downwards.
ATTATTACCGGAAGCAGACACTGAGGGCTGGCAACTGGGTAAGGCAGAAGCCAGAGAAAAGGAGGCAGAAGGGATTGATACTGAGGCTCTCAGCACCTCGAACTTACCTGATCCGCAGCACGAGATTGCCACTCTAAGTGATGGGGTTGAGGAGGAATCTCAGTTAATTGAAAAACAAACGATAGAGCCTTATACTTCCAATCTGCTGCCTTCTGAATCTGACAACTTCGCCAATACCCGATCCGAAAGCATTGCCCAATCTCACAGCAGTGAAAACTTGGGCGATATTGAACCAGCCCGGATGGAATCGCCGCTAGAGCCTTTACCCAATGTGATTAGGGATGAAGAAGCCAAGGAGCAGGGGAGCCAATCGGTAGGGGCGGGTTTGACGGATAACGTTACTCAGAAAACCGATAACTTGACTAAACCCGCCCTGCGCCATGGCGCGTCTGGAACAGAGGATCAATGTAGAGACGTAGCATGCTACGTCTCGGAAGAAGAGGAGGAACAAACCCCAGAGTCGGAACTGGAAGCCTTCCAGGATGAATTCAGCCGCACGGCTCAGCAAACGATTAATAATGGGCTGCAATTGGCTCCCGGTGAGATTCGCATTCTCAGTCCGGAACCCGGTACAATTGGCGATCGCACAACGGACTTTATGATTCAGTATCATGCCGATAGTCAGGTTCAGGTGACGATTAATCAGCAGCCTCTCTCGGCTCAAACCCGGACAACAATTGAACGGGATGAGACTCAAGCCATTGTTACCCAAATATGGTACGGCGTCCCCCTCAAAAAAGGCGACAATACCATTACCGTTGCCCCAGATAACGGCACACCCGTTAGTCTAGAGCTTACCGTTGACCCTATAGCCGACCAAACCGACGTCCAAATTACCCTCACCCCCGTCGGTGATCCTCGTGTTCCCGCTGATGCTCGCTCGACGATTACGATTGAAGGGAGTATCACCAGAGAAACTGGGGAACTGATTGAAGAAGATGCAGTTGTCACCCTCACCGCAGAAGCCGGTAAATTTGTCGGCGCAGACTATAACGAGGATCAACTTGGCTTTCAAGTGTTGGCGAAAAAGGGGCAATTTAGCGCTAGACTGCAATCCGGGTTAGATGCCCAAAAAGTGCGGATTCGGGCGGCGATTGAACGACTCGGTGTCCCCGACATCGAACAAATTACCCTAGAAGAGAGTACGCTAGGCGCTGTTTCCACCTTTTCCGAACCCATCCAAGCCTATACCCAAATTGAATTTGTCACCCATCTGCGCCCTTCCTTAGTCTCTGGGGTGATTAATTTGCGGATTGGGGAAGCGGGAACCAACTTTTGGGAAAGTCGCCGCGAGTTTCTCAATCCCGATAGTATTGATGATGGTCTAGAAGCTGACTTAGATAGTGCTATTTTTGCCACCGGTCGAATTGGGGAATGGTTATTCACGGGAGCCTATAATAGCGATCGCGCCCTGAATGAAACCTGTGATGGGATTACCCGCCTATTTCGGGGACCCCAGTTCTGTGAGAACCAATATCCCGTGTATGGGGATAGTTCTACAGTAGACTATCTCACCCCCTCCAAAGACAGCGTATACCTCCGCTTCGAGCGTTCCTCTCCCGTGATTGGGGCAGAACCTGACTATGCCATGTGGGGGGATTACAATACCACCGAATTTACCCGTGCTTCCCAGGAATTTACGGCTACGGCTAGGGCATTACACGGATTTAAAGGGAATTATAACCTGGGGAATCTGCAAGTTACTGCCCTATTTAGCCCAGATGTCGAAGGATTTCAACGGGATACCATTCTTCCCGATGGCACCAGTGGCTACTACTTCCTCTCCCGTCGTTTGCTGATTCCGGGAAGTGAAAACGTTTACATTGAAACCGAAGAACTGAATCGCCCCGGTACCGTCATCGAACGCAAAGCCCTCTATCGCGGTCCCGATTACGAAATTGATTATGACCGAGGTTCACTCCTGTTTCGGCGTCCGATGCGAGCCACGGAATTTGACCCCTTTGGTAATACCTTAGTGCGGCGAATTATTGTTACCTATCAGTTTGAAGCGGATGACGACACCAATCTCTATGGGGGACGGTTGCAATATAACTTCTCCCAAGATTTTCAACAAGAACGGTGGATAGGAACCTCATATTTACGGGAAAACCAAGGGTTACAAAACTTTGAACTCTATGGTGCGGACTTCCTCGTGTCGTTGGGGACTCAAGGACGGATTGTTGGTGAATATGGTCATTCTACAAATGAGTCTCCGTTCATGGGATTGGTGACGGGAAATGCCTATCGGTTGGAAGCCGTCAATGCCTTTTCGGATACGATTCAAGGGCGGGCGTATTACCGTTCTGTAGAAGAAGGGTTTGCCAATAATGCCACCACCAGTTTTACCCCCGGTCAAACTCGCTATGGCGCAAACGTAGCGGCGCAACTGAGTGAAAGTACCAATGTACAAGTCAGTTTTGATCACGAAGATAACTTTGGTACTTCTCCCCTAGACCGAAGCGTCGTGGAGTTTTTTGACCCCTTCAATCCCGATAATATCTTTAATCGAGCCAGTGAAGCCTTACCCGGTAGCCGAGTGGATAATAGTCTGACCACATTCCGGGCGGGTGTAAACCAAAAAATTGGCTCCTCTGATGTGAGTTTAGAATATGTCAACCGTTCACGGGAAGACAATTTGGGTGATACCTTTGATACCAATACCAGTCAATTGGTGTCTCGCTTGAATGTTCCCCTGAATGAGGTTCTCACGTTCCGGACGCAAAATGAGTTGAACCTGAATGAAAGTGACCCCCTCTATCCCAACCGCACTACCCTGGGTTTAGATTGGGCGGTGGAACCGGGAGTAACCCTGCGACTGGCGCATCAGTTTTTCGATCAGGCACTCTTAGACGATAATTCGATTACCAGTCTGGAAACCATTACCCAATATCAGTTAGGGGAAAACACCTCCATGTCCTCTCGCTATTCGGTTATCGGGGGGTCAAATGGGATGAGGGGACAAGCCGCCTTGGGACTGAAACATGGTATCCTGCTAGCGCCGGGATTGCGCGTTAACTTGGGTTACGAACGCATCGCCGATGATATCTTTGATGCTACAGCCGCAGGCGGTAGCTTTTCTCAACCCTATGCTGTGGGTCAAAGTGCGGCGTCGTTGGGACTCACCGAACGTGATTCCTTTAGTGTTGGTGTGGAGTACACCGCCAATCCTGACTTCAAAGCCTCGGCGCGGTTGGAACATCGGGATAGTTCGGCTGGCGATAACACGGTAATTTCGGCGGCGGCGCTGGGTAAAGTTTCTCCTTCGTTAACCGCTTTGTTCCGTTACCAACAAGCGAGTGCAGCCAGTCAACTTTTAGAAGACTTAGATGATACATTGTCGGTCAAGTTGGGATTAGCCTACCGCAATCCTTTTGATGACCGTTTTAATGCCTTAATGCGATACGAATATCGCAAGAATCCGTCTACGATTCCGGATACTTTACTCTTTGGGAGTGGTACAGGTTCCAATGATCACGTCTTTTCCGGTGAAGGGATTTATGCACCGAATTGGCGCTGGGAATTTTATGGGAAATTTGCCCTGCGCCGCAGTACGACTGATTTAGCTGACAATTTCAGCAATAGTAGCACCATTTATTTGGGACAGTCACGCATCACCTATCGATTGGGCTACCGGATGGATTTAGCGGTAGAAGGGCGCTGGATTGGTCAACCCTCCGTCAATTTTGATGAGTGGGGTTGGGCACCGGAACTCGGATACTATATCACCCCCGATTTACGAGTTGGGGTTGGCTATAGCTTCGGTAGCGTCGATGACCGAGATTTTACCGGGTATCGTTCCGAAGGGGGTCCCTATCTGAATGTGACATTTAAGGTGAATGAACTCTTTGGTGGATTTGGACGGCAAAAAGTCGCCCCGCCACCCCAGCAAGAGGAATCTCAAGTACAGCCCGTGGCGAATAATGAACCAGCGGCAAATCCCACGAGTGAGGAGTGAGAAATGGTGTTCAATCAAAAAGATAGTTCAGAGTCATTTTTGCCCCGGCGACTAGAAGTCGCGGCTACACAAACAAAGTCCGCCTTCGCGGACTGGACGATAAAGGAGATAATCAACTCGGATGTCGTATTAGACGGACATACTATCACCCAGACAACGAACCAAGGACAACGGACAACGGACAAAAGACAGAGGACAAAACTTCAATTTTCCTTAACCTTAGCGTTAGCAACTGTCTTAACATTGCCCACGTTAGCGATAGCCCAATCACCAAATTTACGAGTGGTGGTTAATAGCACTCAGGATAGTATCGCGCCCGATGAGTTGCTCACTTTACGGGAAGCAATTGAATTAACTAATGGTGAGTTGACAGTTAATCAATTAAGTGCTATTGAAAGAACGCTGGTGAGTTACAGTCCTGAACAATTCTCCCGAATTGAGTTTAATTTACCCCCCCAAGACACCACAATTTATCTAACTGAATTATTGCCCCCTTTGGCAAGCCCAGGACTTGTGGTGGATGGGACAACCCAACCGGGGTATGATCCGACAACCTCACCCACGGCGGAAATTGCTATTCCTCAACCGATTGTGACGATTACTCCGACACCCGGTCAGCCTATTTTGCGGGGATTAACAATTGTGGCAGATGGGGTCACAGTGAGAGGGTTGAGTATTTACGGTTTTAAAGCCGTAAACGAGACAACTTTAGCCGCGCCTCCAGCAGATATTTTTATTGCCCATTCCTCACCGCCACCGGATATTAGCCAGCAAGAACCACCTAATTATCGGTTTCCCTTTTATCCAGAGAATGTTCCCCCTAAAGATGTGAACCTTGAGTTCAATTGGTTGGGAATTGCGCCGGATGGGGAAATGCCAGAAAATCGGTCAGGGTTTGGGGTGTATGTGTTTAATAGTTTAGGTACAAGGGTTTACCGAAATCGGATTACTAACCATGATGGCAGTGCAATTATTACTTCGGTGCAAGCGAATAATTTACAGGTGAGTGAAAATATTATTATCGGAAATGGTATTGATGGAATGCCCGATGCGATTCGCTTGGAAGGGGTGATTAATGATTCAGAAATTACCGGGAATTTAATTTGTGGCAATGATGGCAGTGGTGTGTATTTATTTAAACCGGAAGGGGCGGTACAAATTCGCGAAAACCAGATTATTTTTAATGGTAGACGCCTGCGACGGGCGGCGGTATATTTGATGGGAAATAATCACCAAGTTATGGGGAATCAAATCGCTTATCAGCCGGGACCCGGTGTGGTGGTGACGGCGTATCCAGATAGCGATCGCAATGTGATTGAGACGAATCGGTTTGCGGGGTTGGAGGGGTTGAGTATTGACCTGAATGCCCAGCAACATGTGGAACCGATTCATTTCCAAATTGGCGATGGTCATAATCCCCCCCGGACAACAAAGTACCAAAGCCAGACCACAGCGAACAATGGGATTAATGCCCCTCAATTTGCTTCCGAGGAGTTGGTTCAGTTGGGGGATGAGTTAGAAGTGTTGGGTCAAGCTGAACCGGGTTCAACAGTGGAACTCTATCGGGTACGGGAAGCCGCCGAGAGTGTCTATGGTCCCTTGAGTGAACCGATTGGTAGTGCGACAAGCGATGGGGAAGGTCAATTTAGCCTGAGGTTAACAGGGTTACAGCCTGGGGATAGAATTAGTGCGATCGCGACTCACCCCCAAGACGGGACATCAGAACCCGCCCTGAATGCGGTGGTGAAATCCTCAGATGGTACAATTCCGCCGAACCCAGAACCCCAACCCCCTGTGATTCCTCGATGTCTCAGCCAAACACCTCCTCCACCTCCCGCCGAATTCACACCACCGCCCCAACAACCCCTGACGCTGCGCGTTCCTCGGAATGTGCATTTTGCCCTAGATCGTTCGGATATCTCGCCAGAGAGTGCGGCGGTACTGGATCAAGTCGCAGCGGTTCTCAAAGAGTATCCCTTCCTCACCATTGAACTACAAGGACACACTGACCCCCGCGCTAGTGTCGCTTATAACCAAGCGCTGGCAAGCCGTCGGGCGTTATCCGTGCGGAATTATCTATTGCGTCAAGGAATCGATCCGGGACGCATGACGATTCGATCCTTCGGTGAAAGCCAGCGCCGGACAACAGGTAGCGGGGTGGTGGATTACGCACGCGATCGCAGAGTAGAAATTATTTTCCAAGATCTCAGAGGGTTGGAGATTATTTTTGAAGACCAAGAAACGGACTTACAAATTGAATCAACAGGGGGGAATCCGTAGTGTCTATCGTTCAAATAACTAACCCAAAATCATCCTTAACCATGATTCGTCAGTTTCAGAACTCACTAATTTCCTTACCCGTTAATTTTGCGCTGTGGCTGTTACCTGTTTTGGGGACAATTGTCGCGGTCAATCCGGCTCAAGCTCAATTTGATGTTCGGGAACAGCGAGCGATTACCGGTGATATTGAAATCATTGGTAATACCTTAATGACCTGTCCCGTACCAGAACCGGGTGATCCTCCTAATTTTGGGATAATTCCTGGTCAAGACTTGCCACCGGGTATATCTGGTCCACCGAACTGCATCAACGCCCAAAATAATAACAACGGGGAAGGTGGTACTAATGTCAACTTTGAGATGGAATATGTCGATGCAGATGAAGATCAGACAACCTTTAATTCCAGTAGTGCGACCCTGACTCTCCCTCCAGGCGCTACGATTGAGTGGGCAGGTCTTTACTGGGGCGGGAGATCTAATGCTGCTAATCGCAATACGGTTAAATTTAGAAAGAATATCGGGGCTTACCAATCTGTGGTCGCCGAATCTTTAAATACGTTCCCAACTGCTAACTTCTATCAGGGATTTGCTGAGGTCACTAATATAGTCAACGGTAGTGGCGAATACTGGGCAGCTGATGTTGAATCGACGACAGGTTCTAACCAATATACGTCGTGGAGTCTAGTTATAATTTATAGAGACCCAGCTCGTAATTTCCGCTTACTCACAGTCTTTGATCCAATTAATGATAACTTACCCCTGGTCATTGGTCCGACAGGTGGGGCAAATTCAACATTAAATCTTACCTTAACTGGGTTTGTCACTCCTCCCGCCGATCCCTTTGATATTGATTTAGGCATGGTCGTCTATGAAGGAGATTCGGGTATAACCAGCGACCAAGTGCTTCTGGAAGGTCGGGAACTATCGAATAGTTTCAGCCCTGACAATGATATTTTTAATAACACGATTGACAATTTTATCCAAAGTCCCCCATCTGCCAATTCTAGAAATCCATTTTTTCCCAACCAGCTTGGTTTTGACATTGAAACCTTTTCCTTAAACGGGGGACCTGGTGGCATTATCGGGAATAATGCTGAGCAAGCCGAATTTATATTCAGCAGTGGCACCAATTCTGAAGGTATACTACCTGGTGTATTTACATTGGGGATTGATAGTGCCTTACTGGATGTGGAAAAAACAGGTCCTGGCACCATAACTCCGGGTGGTACACTCACTTACACAATTACTGTCACCAACCAGGGACCCGTAACCGCAGAAGCCGTCGTCGCAGAAGATGAAATCGTTCCTGGACCCCCCGACCTCACATTTATTTCCAATAGTGGCGCCTGCACAACTCCTTTTCCCTGCGACCTGGGTGACATTCCTGGGGGAACTACTCTCCCGGAAACAGAGCGAACCCGAACGATTACCAGTACGTTTCGTGTCGCTCCTGACTATAGTGGTCCGAGCACAATTACAAACACCACAACGATTACCTCTGCAACTGACCCGGAACCGAGGACATCAACCATAACGACTGAGGTGGAGGAAAACCCTGTGATTGGTGTGGCTAAAACGATTGGTGCGATTACACCTCTTAGTGGAGGTCGCTTCCGGGTTACCTATGACATAGCCGTAGAAAACCTGGGTAATGTAAGGTTAAGTAATGTAGAACTAACTGAAAATCTCAACGATACCTTTGACTCAGGTACATTCTCTGTCACCAGCGTCAGCAGTTCTGATCTAACGACTAACAACAACTATAACGGCACCACAAACACCAATCTATTAGCATCAGGAAATACCCTAGAAGTTGCTCAAACCGCTGAGGTTCAGTTAGTAATTGAAGTGACTCCATCTGACTTGAGCCAGGAGTACACCAATCAAGTCCAAGGGACAGGGACATCACCGGCTGGTGAGACAGTAACGGACGATTCAGATAATGGATTCCCCAGTGATCCTGATGGTGATGGTAATCCCAATGAACCTGGAGAAAATGACCCCACTCCCCTAAACTTTAATAACCTTCCCGATAATCCCGTAATTGGTGTCGCCAAAGGTGTGAGTTCAATCATTCGCCTAGGAGACAATCGCTTCCGGATTACCTACGACTTGCTGGTCGAAAACCTAGGAAATGTGACGTTGAATAATGTGGCATTGACGGAAAACCTCGACGATACCTTTGGTGCTGGGACGTTCACCGTGACTAGCGTCACCAGTCCCACCTTGACAACTAATCAAATCTATGATGGCAGTAACAACATCAATCTGTTAGCACCAGGTAATACCCTAGCGGTGGGTCGAACGGCAGAGGTACGGTTAGTGATTGATGTCACGCCACCCAACCTGAACCAAGACTACACCAATCAAGTGGAAGCGACGGGTACATCACCCGATGGGGTTCCTGTGAATGACTTGTCCGATAACGGGGTGCCAACCGAACCCGATGGACTGGAAACAGACCCCAATAATGATGGAAATCCCAATCAACCGGGAGAAAACGACCCCACCCCCGTTAACTTTAGTAATGTTACCGAAAGTCCGGGTATTGGTGTAGCGAAGAGTGTCGGTTCCATCGAACCCCTTGATCAGAATACGTTCCGGGTTACCTATAACATTGGCGTAGAAAACCTCGGCAATGTCAGTTTGAGCAATGTGGAACTCAATGAAAATCTCAACGCCACTTTTGGTGTCGGCAATTTCACGGTCAATAATGTCAGCAGTCCCACGTTGACCACAAACGCTGACTATAACGGGGGTAGTAACACCAATCTTTTAGCACCAGGTAACACATTGACTGTGGATCAAACTGCCGATTTAACCTTAGTCGTAGATGTTACCCCACCTGACCTTAACGATGACTATACCAATCAAATCCAAGGAACAGGTACATCTCCGAGTGGTGCTCCCGTGGAGGACTTTTCCGATAATGGGTTCCCCAGTGATCCGGATGGCGATGGCAATGCCAATGAACCTGGAGAAAATGACCCCACTCCCGTCAATTTTAGCGGACAATTCCCCGCGATTGGTGTTGCCAAAAATGCCACGTCAACCACACCCTTAGGAGCCGGTCGCTTTCTGGTCACCTATGATTTGTTGGTGGCGAATGTTGGGGAAGTACCGTTGAGCGATGTGAAGCTTCTAGAGAATCTCAATGATACTTTCGGTGCAGGCAATTTCACGGTCGTCAATGTGACTAGCCCCACCTTAACCCTTAACCCCAACTATAACGGGAACAATGTCACGAATCTGTTAGGGACGGGTAACAATTTAAATGTGGGTGAAAGCGCAACGATGCAGTTAGTCGCAGATGTCACCCCACCTGACCTCAACCGTGAATATAACAACCAAGTGCAAGCCACGGGACTCTCACCCAATGGAACATCAGTGGATGACTTTTCCGATAATGGTGTTCCCAATGGTGTTCCCACTGACCCCGATACTCTTAATCCCAACCCCGGTGGTGGAAATACAGCAAATGGACCGGAGGAAAATGACCCCACCCCAGTCACCTTTACCAACACTCCCGAAAACCCAGGTATCGGTGTGGCGAAGAGTGTCGGTACGGTACAAGACAATGGTGATGGTACATTCACGATTCCTTACACCATTGTTGTTGAGAACTTAGGCAATACCACATTAACCGAGGTACAAGTAACCGATAACCTTTTCGGAAATAACCGGAGTGCTTTTGCGGGGACTCAGAATGTTCGGATTGATGATGACCCGATTGTCACAGGTGCGCTGAGTCAGCCGAATCTGAGCTTCGATGGTAACAGGGATCAGAATCTGCTATCGGGTACTGAAAGCCTAAGTCCCAATCAAACTGCAACAATAACTTTAAATGTGATTATCACCCCAGGGAATAATCTTGGTCCCTTTGAAAACAGCGCCGTTGGACAAGGGAATCGCAATGGCAGAATCGTGAGTGACGCCTCTATTCCGGGTACAAATCCTGACCCGAATGGTGATGGCAACCCCGGAAATGATAACCAACCTACAGTGGTTTCCTTTGGACAACCGAACTTGCGTTTAGTCAAACGGATAACGGATGTGTTGAGAAACGGTGAATCCCTGAGTGATGTTAATTTGAATCGTGTGATTGATGATCAAAATGACCCCGATGATAATGTTAGTGGCTGGTCGGCACTGCCGAATGGACTGCTCGGAGTGATTAATTTAGGCTCAGAAGTATCACTTCAAAGTGGTGATGAAGTTGAGTATACGATTTACTTCTTGTCTGATGGTGGACCCGTCGTCAACGATGTTCAAATTTGTGACGCGATTCCTGAACAGACAACGTTTGTGCCAAATACTATTGAGTTGAATGAAACCTCTCTAACGGACAATGAAGATGCAGATCAAGGCATCTTCTTTAGCGAGTTAACACCTGTTACTCCGCCTTGTCCCAATCCTGACAATCCCAATGGTTCAGTCCTGGTTAATGTGGGAGATGTACCCAGTACACCACCGACGAATGTTGGGTTTGTCCGTTTCCGCGTCACCATTGATTAGATAAAGGCGGCGGGAGGATGTTAATCTCACCTGGATTAACATCCTCATGAAACGGCGTGGATGAGGCACTAAAGCACCTACTACGAACGAACAGGTTGTGTCCCTACTGGTTCGATTGGTGTCAATCGAGGAGAAGAGGGCGACCCGAGTTAATTGAGTGGACTGGTGTTGTTAAATGTGAGAAGCGGGTGGCCCCTACACATCTCGTGATGCAAGGAACTTCAACAAACCAGGACGAGGCTTTAGACCCAATTTTTCGGTAAATTAGATAAGAGTTGTTTAAACTGTTCCTGAAAAGCATCTCGGCTAAATTGAGCCAGACATTGTTCTCGCAACCACTCCCCATCACAGCGCTGATCCTCGCCTTTGAGGATTTCAATACAGGCTGCTGCTACAGCGTCTGGATCACGGTGGGGTACTCGCCAGCCTAAACGCCCATCCTGTAAGGGATCAGCCGAGCCATCAGCGTCGCCAGCTAATACAGGTTTACCGCAAGCCATGGCTTCTAGATAGACAATACCAAAGCCTTCTTGAGAGGGCATGATATAAGCATCAGCTATGCGGTAATGTTCAACTAAGTCATTGGTGGGAACAAACCCAGCAAAAACCACGCGATCGCGAACACCAAGTTCTTGAGTCAGTTGTGCTAATCTAGGCTGATCATCACCACGCCCAATCACTAAATAGTTCACCTCTGGGAAAACCGCCGCGATTTTGGGGAGGGCGCGAATCGTTACATCCACTCCCTTATAAATATCCCCTGACCACAGACGTGCTACAGTCATTAATACTTTAGCCCCTGCCAAATCATATCGCTGAATTAACTCTGGAGACTTATCACCAGGGGTAAAGGCATCAGTATCCACCATACAGGGTAAAATTTTTACCTGATCGGGATCTAAGTCATTCGCCGCACCAGCGCGATCGCGACTGTAGCGACTAATTGTCCAAATTTGAGCCGCACCAGCTAACGCCCGACGTTGGGAATTGGGTAATTCCTGCCAAACTTCCTTACCATAAGTCAAAACAGTATAAGGAATACCCAATGGCTGACAAAGAAACTGAATTAGAGGGGCTAGGTTAATATGACCACAAAAGACATGCTTGGGGCGTTTTTGCCATAAACAAAGCCCCAGCGCGGCGGCTAACCGGAGACGCCCTAACATTGGGGGTTTGGTTTTCAGGTAATGGAATTGTAGACAGGGAACATCAAACGGATTGTCGCAATCTGGGCTATCCCGGAGTAAAAATACCTCAGCCCCGATCTCAGCTTCAGTTTGAGCCTGAATGGATATATACGCTTGTAATATATTTTTGACGTAGGATTGAATACCGCCTTCAATGGCAAAAATCTCTAGAAAAACAAATAAATGATGAGTTGGGGTATTATTCAGACTCCTCAATTTTTTCTTTTCCCCCGACTTACTAATGCTGTATGTTTAAATTTTTCCTAACCCCAATACTACTCGAATAAGTTCTATTTGGCTGTTCCCAGGAAATCGGTCAAGAAACCGGCTCCGAGCAAGGTGAAAGGTTGATACGTTGTCATCCTCACAAGAAACCCGGTTTCTAGGAATACTTGATAATATAACACCTGCCATTGCCTTAGATAGAGAGATAACTAAGACAGCGACAGGTGTTAAGTTCAAAGAATTTGAACGTTTAGAACAGACCCAAAGTAAAGGATTTGTCAATGGGGAATGTTGCACCAATACCCATCCACAGCGTAACCAGGGTACCAATCATAAAGACAGTGGTTGCCACTGGGCGGCGGAAAGGGTTTTGGAACTTGTTGACGTTTTCGATAAAGGGAACCAGGATTAGACCGAGTGGAATCGCTCCCGTTAACGCAATCCCCAAGAGTTTATTAGGAACAACGCGCAGAATTTGGAATGAAGGATAGAGATACCATTCCGGTAGGATTTCTAGGGGAGTGGCAAACGGATCAGAGGGTTCGCCAATCATAGCTGGATCGAGGACAGCTAGACAAACGCATAGCGCGATTGTCCCCATAATCACGATTGGGAAGGTGTAAAGCAGGTCATTGGGCCAAGCGGGTTCACCGTAGTAGTTGTGACCCATGCCTTGAGCCAATTTTTCGCGTAATTTGGGATCGCTGAGATCCGGCTTTTTCAGAATTGACATGATTTTAAATGTCCTTAATCAACAAAGAGTAGCACGTCTTTGCGGGGATTTGCACTTTAGAGGGGACCGGAGATACCCTGCTTACGAATCATGATAAAGTGCAGCAGCATGAAGACGGCAATGAGCCAAGGAAGAACAAAGGTGTGCAGGCTGTAGAAGCGAGTCAAGGTAGCTTGACCCACACTTTGACCGCCACGAATGAGTTCAACGATTAAGGAACCAACTACAGGAATCGCATCAGGAACACCGGAGACGATTTTGACCGCCCAGTAGCCCACTTGATCCCACGGTAGGGAGTACCCTGTCACGCCAAAGGAAACGGTAATGACTGCCAAAATTACGCCGGTTACCCAGGTCAATTCCCGTGGCTTTTTGAATCCGCCCGTCAGATAAACCCGGAAGACGTGCAAAATCATCATTAGCACCATCATACTGGCAGACCAGCGATGGACGGAACGGATCAGCCAACCGAAGTTGACATCCGTCATGATGTACTGTACCGACGAAAATGCCTCAGTGACCGTCGGTCTGTAGTAAAAGGTCATAGCAAATCCAGTGGCGAACTGGATAATAAAGCAAACCAGAGTAATTCCACCGAGACAGTAGAAGATATTAACGTGGGGAGGAACGTACTTTGATGTTACGTCTTCAGCTAATGCCTGAATTTCTAGACGCTCCTCAAACCAGTTAAAAGCTTTTGATTCAGTTACCTGCTTAGAAAACATGAAGCCAGAATTTTTAGAAGGATATTGCTGGAAAGCGTGTGAGCTAATCCTGGATAGGGTTAAGTCTATCAGGAAATGAGATAGCTCTGGGGCTAGCGTGTTGAATACCGCTGGGGCGGAATTTTTGTATCGGGAACACTGACCCGATTTGAAATTGCTCTATGAGAAATGTAACATAACTTGACAAGAGTAGTCCTTTGTCATTCGTCATTCGTCCTTTGTTGAAAACTACTTGCACTCTGTCGGGGCGGGTTTAGGGATATCAGGGTGAAAACCAAACGTTAGCAGTAAAACCCGCCCCTACATCTCCCCTAGCTCCCCCTGCTCCCCCTGCTCCCCCTGCTCCCCCTGCTCCCCCTGCTCCCCCTGCTCCCCCTGCTCCCCCTGCTCCCCATCACCCCATCTGCGCCAACAGGAGGGGGAAACTGTACCCCTGGCACACTTATTTTTCCAGACTTTGCCAAACTAGATAAATGAGAGCATCAAAGCCTAGCGTTAATTTTTGTTGAGTTATGCCAAAACGATCATTCTGGGTTGGACTGATAATCCTTTGCCAAATTGTCCTGCTATGGGTGGGGTGGACTCCCTCAGCTTCAGCATCGACTCAAGAACAACAGCTATTTTCTGAAGCGTGGCGGATTGTCTCGCAAGCGTATGTGGATGACTCCTTTAACGAGCAAAACTGGTGGCTGGTGCGCCAGAAAACTCTGAAGAAGGATTTAGAGAACCGTGATGCCACTTACAAGGCGATTGAGGGCATGTTAGCCACTCTAGATGATCCCTACACGCGACTGCTTAAACCGAGTCAATATCGCAGTCTCAAGGTGAATACATCCGGTGAACTGTCTGGTGTGGGGTTACAAATTGCCCTGGATGATGAAACCGGTCAATTAGCTGTTGTCGCGCCCATTGCTGGATCTCCCGCCGAGGAAGCCGGAATTCAACCGCGCGATCGCATTGTGGCAATTGATGGCGAAACCACAGCCGCCTTAACCCTTGATCAAGCCGCCGCCCGGATGCGTGGACCTGTTGGCACAAGTGTAACCCTATCAATTCAGAGTAAGGACGAGCAACCTAGGGTGATTGAACTCGTGCGCGATCGCATTGCCCTCAATCCAGTTTATGCCGCACTCGATTCTGAATCCAACAGCGTCCCCATTGGCTACATTCGCTTAACCCAATTTAGTGCTAATGCGCCCACGGAAGTCGCCAATGCCATTAACCAACTCGAACAAGAAGGAGCAAATGCCTACATTCTCGATCTGCGGAATAATCCCGGCGGTTTATTGCAGGCGGGTTTAGAAATTGCTCGTCTCTGGCTGGATCGTGGCACCATTGTCTATACCGTTAATCGCAATGGCATGATCGGCAGTTTTGATGCTTTTGGACAAGCAGTTACAGAAGCACCGTTAGTCGTATTAGTCAACCAGGGAACTGCCAGCGCCAGTGAAATTTTAGCAGGCGCACTTCAAGATAATGGCAGAGCGGAACTTGTCGGGGAACGAACCTTTGGTAAAGGGTTAATTCAGTCCTTATTTGACTTATCCGATGGATCAGGTTTAGCCGTAACCGTTGCCAAGTACGAGACTCCCAATCACCGAGATATCAACAAGTTAGGGATTACGCCCGATTGGGAGGTGTCTCTTGATCCGATTCCTGTGACTCGTGCGGGTACAGCCTCAGATCGACAATATCAAGCCGCCGTGGAGTTATTGACGGGGAATTCTGTCTTAGCCGCAAAAGCCGCATAACAAAAGCGGAGGTGCAGGGGAGATGGGGGAGATGAGGATGCCGCCGATTCTGTAGGGGCGGGTTTTACCCATAACGTTTTGGCAGCAACCGATAACTGAACTAAACCCGCCCTTCTGGGGATTCAGGGGAAGCAAAAATTAAATTAGAACTGATCCGAGCCGTCAAAATTTAGTCGGGGCGGGTTTAGTGACATCGGGGTGAGGGAAGAAACGATAATAGTGAAACCCGCCCCTACACAATCAAACTAAGTCAATCTGAGACAACCGTTGATAAGCCTGATCGATCGCGCCTTTCCCTCGCAGCGCCCCGGTGTTTGCCCCCGGGCAAATATAACTCAAGGTGTCTGGTGTAAAGCGATCGAGGAGAAACTGGAGGCTGCGAAGTTGTCGTTGCCAGTGAAATGTTTTTGACACTCGTAACGGCACAGGTTCTCCCTCTGGGTTCGGTAGCAAATGGCGTCCAGAAAATAATACGCCCCCTTCCTGGTTGTGGTAAAGGCAAGCGGAACCCGGAGAATGACCCGGTGTCCATAAGGCAGTACAGCGCTCAGAAATTGTCAACTCTCGCTGAAAGGGGGTAACTTGGGCGCTCTTTAGCAGGTAGGCTTCTTGTTCTTGAATCGCCAGCTTACAGCCAAAGGCTTCCTGAATCTCCTGGGCTTTGCCAATACCACCGCGATGGGTAATGAACAGACAGGAGACACCGCCGTGATCCCGCAAAAATTGGTGAGTGCCATCATTCCAAGCTGGACAATCAATCAACACCCCAGTCCCATTCTCTACAATGAAATAAGCTGTACCTCCTAAGGTGTCACGATTGGGTGGAAATGCGAAAATAGAATCAAGGATTAGGCGTGGGGATTTGAACACAGTAGCTTTTAGATTGGGCGACGATCTGGAACGAAAAACACGATGATTCGTTTGATACAAATCAGGTTGCACAATACGGATTGGTCTGTAATCATTAGCCACTTGGACTAATCAGACTCATCTGGGTCAAGATTTTGCTTTTATTACGAATGGGTATATCTGTACATCATGGAACTCTGGTTACTCCTAATTTTACTTGTTTTCATTGCCTACTTTATTGGCAGGTACTCGGTTACCAGGATGAACCGGATGCCGACACCCTCTCAAAACTCAGCGACTGGATCAACCGTTTCACAGGCGGCTGAAAAGTTAGGGCTGCGTCCAATAACCAAGCAGGAAGAAACGGAACTGCGAAATTGTTTTCCTTGGGGGGTTTACTATCTCCAAAATCTGGAGTATCGTCCCCAAGCGGTTTTATGTCGGGGTAAACTCCGTACCAATCCGGATGCGGCGTACAAAACAGTACGGAAGAATGTTGAGGCAGAATTTGGCGATCGCTTCTTTGTGATTTTCCAGGAAAGCTTCAGTGGGAAACCCTTCTTTGCCCTGGTTCCCAACCCCTACACCCAGTCTAGAGGGAAACGGTTGCAGGACGAGTTAACCCGACCGGGGTTAGCATTAGCCCTCTTGGTGATTACCTTGTTTACCACAACTGTGGTGGGTGCCACTCAGATTGCCGGACTTTCTCCCGAACAAGTGCAATCCAACCCAGAGGCGTTAGTGAGAGGATTGCCCTATGCCTTAGCCCTGATGGCAATTTTAGGGGTTCACGAACTCGGTCATTACCTCGTCGCGATGTATTACAAAATGCGGACGACTCTCCCCTACTTTATTCCTATACCCTTTTTCTTAGGTACCTTTGGCGCATTTATCCAGATGCGATCGCCTGTACCTAATCGCAAAGCCTTATTTGACGTAGGAATTGCCGGTCCGGTGGCGGGGTTACTGGTTGCCCTTCCCCTTCTATTCTGGGGGTTAGCCCATTCTAGTCCGGTTCCGTTAACAGAGGAATCGGGATTGGTGAATATCCAATCCTTAGATCCGCGTTTTTCCCTATTGCTGTCAGTCCTCAGCAAATGGGCATTAGGTAGTCAATTCATGCCAGATATGGCAATCAACCTGCATCCCGTCGCTGTGGCTGGGTATATTGGGTTAGTCGTCACGGCGTTTAATTTAATGCCCGTCGGTCAACTGGATGGCGGTCATGTTATCCACGCTATGTTTGGACAGAGAACTGGTGCAGCCATTGGTCAATTGAGTCGCTTATTGATGTTGGTTTTGGCATTTCTACAACCCGATTTGCTCCTGTGGGCGATTATATTAATCTTGCTACCCGTTGTCGATGAACCCGCGTTGAACGATGTTTCAGAATTGGATAACTGGCGCGATTTTGCTGGATTGCTAGCGCTGACTGTTTTGGTCAGTATTCTCTTACCCGTTCCGGGAACCCTATCTCAATGGTTGAATTTTTAGGCGTCGCCAGTCCTGTAGTTTTCGATATAGCATGAAAGAAACACAATCTTATTTCTTCTGCTCTCTAGAGTGTTCTCCGGGGACGCCTAATGTAGAGTAGCTGCAAATCCTAACCTGCTAAAATAGCTGTTGTCCCCCTTGTCTCCCCTATCTCCCTTGTCCCGAAGCGTTGCGATCGCCCAATGGTTAAACTAGATCAAACCACTGTGGGTTATTCGCTTGTCGTTGTTACCGCCTTCGGTAAACCCAAGGATAAAAAAAATGTCTCAAACTGAAACTTCTCAATTCCATCAACCTGTAAATAACAGCACCCCCAAGGACTCAAATCAGTCTTCAGAGGCTTCAGATGCTCAAGACAGGCATCTATTGCTGGTGGAAGATGATAAAGGACGCCGAGTCTTTCAGTTAGAAGCCCAAGTCTATTCGATTGGTCGAGATCCGAGTTGCGATATCCGCTTGTTCTCCATGTTTGTCTCTCGCCAACACGCAACGTTACGACGGATGACACTCGATGACGGTTCCTACCGTTACCAAATTGTCGATGGAAATCTCCAAGGTCAACGTAGCACCAATAAAATCTCGATTAATGGTCGCCCAATTAGTAGTTATGAACTTAAAGATGGCGATCGAGTCATGTTCGGCGGTAATGCAGGCGTGAAGGCGGAATACTACCGACAGAAGGAAGATAACAAGAGTGGACCGCTCGACCCTTATGATGTTACTCTAATTGACCCCAGCACGTTAGCCAACGATGAGGATGAGTTAAAACAAGGTAACAGTACAGCAAGGAAAAAAGATAAAAATCCTAACCCTAGGTAATGTTTAGACTAACCGAACCCGTAACTTTTATCGGCGCTAGTCAGTCGTAAAACGCTTACTCTATCAAATCCGTTTAGGGGTTTGTTATTATTTGTCATTTGCCACTGGGCAGTAGAGGTGACAACAAAAAAATTATGGAACAACAGACAATTCAGGTAATTGGTGGTGGATTAGCGGGTACGGAAGCCGCATGGCAGATTGCTCAAGCGGGAGTGTCTGTGGTACTCCATGAGATGCGCCCAGTGCAGATGAGTCCCGCCCATCATACCGGAGAATTAGCAGAATTGGTCTGTAGTAATTCCTTTGGGGCGCTATCTAGCGATCGCGCGGCGGGGTTGTTGCATGAAGAGTTACGCCGTCTGGATTCTATTGTTATCGCGAAAGCGGATAACCATGCCGTGCCGGCTGGGGGGGCGTTGGCGGTAGATCGGGGGGTATTTAGCCACGATTTGACCGAAACCCTTGCGAGTCATCCCTTGATTGAGTTACGGCGGGGGGAAGTGCCACAAATTCCCCCAGATGGGGTTGTGGTGCTGACAACAGGTCCTTTGACTAGTTCAGCTTTAGCAGCAGACTTGCAGCGCTTCACCGGGATGGACTATTTCAGTTTCTTTGATGCTGCGTCGCCGATTGTCGTCGGGGAGTCGATTAATCAAGATATTGCGTTTATGGCGTCCCGATACGACAAGGGAGAAGCAGCTTATCTGAATTGTCCCATGAATCGGGAGGAATATTTACGGTTTTGGCAGGAATTGTGTCAGGCGGAAAAAGCCGAATTAAAGGATTTTGAGCAAGAAACGGCAAAGTTCTTTGAAGGCTGTTTACCGATTGAAGAAATGGCGCGACGGGGGGAAGATACGATGCGCTATGGTCCCCTAAAGCCTGTGGGATTATTTGATCGCCGTCAGGGAGATTTTCGCGCCCCAGAAAATCAGAGTAAACGTCCCTATGCGGTGGTACAGTTACGCCAAGAAGATAAGGCGGGTCAGTTGTGGAACATGGTTGGGTTTCAGACAAACTTGCGTTGGGGCGAACAGAAGCGAGTTTTTCGGTTAATTCCAGGATTGGAAAATGCCGAGTTTGTGCGGATGGGGGTGATGCATCGCAATACCTTCATTAATTCGCCAGAATTGCTGTATCCCACGCTACAGTTTAAAAATCGTCCAACCCTGTTAGCGGCGGGTCAATTGATGGGAACGGAAGGGTATACAGCCGCATCGGCTGGGGGGTGGTTAGCGGGGACAAATGCAGCGCGGTTGGTGTTGGGATTGGAACCGATTACGTTACCGCCAACGACGATGATGGGGGCGTTATTTGAGTTTATTAGTTCAGCGTCACCCAAACACTTTCAACCCATGCCACCCAATTTTGGTATTTTACCGCCCTTAGCAGTGCGGATTAAAGGGAAAAAAGAGCGGTATGGGGCGTATCGCGATCGCGCTTTAGCTGATTTGCAGAGTTGGCGGCAGAAATGCCAAGTATCGGCGGCTTGATTCAGACCAAATTATGCCAAATGCAAAGAAATATTATATCTATATCCGTAGGTATGACTTGATGTTACCATCACAATAATAATTCATTGACTGGGCAACTATCAGAACCACTATTTACACAAAACGCAAACGAGAAAAAAATACTTTTATCTTCTTCGACAGCCTTATAAATGGCATCAAACGTGTGGTAAATGTGGCCAATTTTAGCCTGTTCTTGAAGGGACTTTTCTGAAAACCCTTCACGGGAAGTAATTATGTTGAAAGTCAAGCAAGCCCTAAATACACGCCTAGCGACCTGCTATAAATGTCTGGGAGACAAATGTCTGGGAGACAAGGGAAATTCGGCAAAACCTTTCATAATAAGTGTATCCGCGATCGCGGATTACTGCTTTTCGATTTGGGCAATCGCCTCTTCTGGTGATGCATCTCCCTGAATCACAGACTTGATTCCTGGTAGATATTGATCCATCATTGCCACGTTGGTGTCAACTAAGCGCTTCAGTTGAGGAAATGTGAGTGTTGACCCTTCAACGTCAATGCTGGTTTTGTAGGCAATTTCCCCTTCAGCAAAATTTAACTCAAAATTGCCAATAACCATACCATAATTAGCTCTAGCGATGAATTCCCCTAAGGTTCGACGCTTGGATTTTGGGACTGTAACTGGGCAAATTGAGTAAAAGACGAATTGCTGTTCTTGTTCTCTAGCTCT
This sequence comes from Coleofasciculus sp. F4-SAH-05, assembly GCF_040222985.1. Taxonomy (NCBI): domain Bacteria; kingdom Bacillati; phylum Cyanobacteriota; class Cyanophyceae; order Coleofasciculales; family Coleofasciculaceae; genus Coleofasciculus; species Coleofasciculus sp. F4-SAH-05. The sequence goes on along the minus strand of NZ_JAVKBY010000179.1, from coordinate 12,899 downwards.
AGCGTAGCAAGTAAATTGACCATTTTTCCCCTGGAATCCCATTTGTAATACAGGTTGTCCTTTTATCTGGTAAAAAGACCAGTCGTCCTGTTTGAAAAAATTGACCATTTCTTCAAAAATCTGGATGCTGGAGGGTTCAGATTCGGTGATAGTGTTAGGTACTTGCTTTTCTAGAGCATCCAGACTGACATCAGCTAATTCATCGAAGAAATTGGTTATGCCCTCAAGCAACTGAGAAGTGGTTTTCTGTGTCACTTCCGATAGATTTGCCTCTGTCCAATCTTTGAAGAAGGTAGTAATTGCTTCGGCAATTTCTTCGCTTGAACCGGAAGTCGTGGCTTGAGCAAGGGCGGCTGGACTAATATAATCCCAGAGGGTACGGTAGCCTATCTCGCCTGATTCCTGTAGCTGTTTGACGGATAGGGCTAACCAACTCTCAGTAGAAAGTAACGGGTTATCGGGTTGTTCTTGACTGAGATTTAGGATATAGGTGGCAGCTTCATCAATGGTTGTAGTGTGTCCTACTAGGCGAGGCAGCAAATCGGGTTTTAAAATAGTTTCGATTTGGATGTCGGGTTCGGGGAGGAAGTCTCCAGCCGATAGGGGGTTACGCACTTCCGGCTTAAGATTGAATAGTGCTTCTGTATCGATGCGCTGGTAGAGTTGGGGGTTAACTTGGAAGGTGAGACGACATTCAATGAGTTCGTTGTCTTGGGTGGTTAGGGCTAGGGTGACGGCGTGGATGGGTAGGGGGGATGGAGTGCGATCGTGTAGAGTTAAATCACTGTTTAGGTAACAATGTTCAGTTTTAGTAGTCATGTGTGACATCTATTTGATGCAAACGCTTTGCTAGAACTGCATTGAGGCTTTTATCCTGTTCGGTTTTGGCAAAAAATAAAATAATTGACAAAATAGTTATTTTATTATCTAGAAAAATACAATCTTCACCTGTTAGATCATTTTGCTATTCTCTTCTGTTTTCTCTGCACCATACCCTGTCTATACTTACAGTATTAATTTTCGATTTCTTGAATTGCTTTGCATGGATCTAATCCAAGCAATACAATTTTTTGAAAAGTAGGAGTATATGTTTTTGCCATTAACAGAGCACCCGAAATTAGTTGAGCAATATCTTTTGTGCCAACGCTATTAGAAGGCACTATAAGTACACTTCTGTATCTAGTTTCCCCAGTCTCCAAATCCATCTCAAAACAACCAGGTAACAATCCATAATTTGCCAAGGCAATTGCTCTTACTAGTAAATCTATATTCTTCAAGGTTTCTAATTCAGGAATGTTCAAGATAGCGTATAGTACAAAAAGTGGCATATCAGGATCAAGTACAAGTGCCAGATGCTTTACTAGCTCATCCTCTGAGAAGCCAATGTTATATATCCAGCTACCAGAATCAAAAGGGTAAAAGTCACCCTCTGGCTGTAACTCAGAACAAACGGCTTTGGCTTGAGCCATCAGTGATTCAAGTGAAGGTGAAAGTTGATAATCGTTCATGTTAGTCTTAATGCCTATATCTCCGTAATTTCCCATTCAATAAATTCATTTTTATCTTGAGTAATAACGAAAGGAACGCCTGGAACTCCCCATTTCTCAAGAAATTTTGGTATATATTGATCTATCTTACTTTGAATAGACTTTCCTGTTTCTTGTATCATCTCATGATCAACCTTATCTCCTATAGAAGAGTTGACTGCCTGCTCTCCAATTCTAAGGTTCTTAGGCTCATTGTAGGCTTTTCTAACAAGAGTAAGAATCCCACGATGTACTGACTTTTTAGTTTTTTGGGCTTTTATATCAAATTTATCAAGAATTTTCACGGACTCATCAATAGTTAACTCTGGGTGGAAGGCTTGCTGATAGTGTTTTTGCATATCAGCGAAGGAGATTATATGTCTTCTACCATACTTCTTCTTGGTTTTAATTTTTCCTGTTTTTATATCCACAGTTGAACGTGATCCGCCCTGCTTGACAAACTCCTTTGCAAGTTCTATTTTAGTTCCTTTGTGCCATCGCATCTTTGTACGTGGAATGTCAATCTTTCCAATTTTCCGTGGTGCTGCTGGTTGTGTTCCCTTCTGTGTTGCTCTGGCAATGTAGTTATAATCCCAAGTGTCAGATCCATCAATTACTGTAATTGACTGGAAAACTGGATGATTTGCTGTTACATTGGCGGCGACTTTCTCAGCACCCTCTTGTGATATCTTACCTTCGTGTAGATGATCTTTCTCTTCTCCCTGTATTGCAGCTAATCCTTCCCTAATCTTCTGGTCATCACCTTCCTCACCAAAAAGTTCCAATAGCTGCTTGAGTACATCCGCTAGAATCTCTTCCGCCGCCTCCGTCTGATTATCCGCCTGTTCTGCCTCATTAATAGCTGCCTCATCCGCTGAGTTTTGCTTCGCCTCCTCCATTTCTTTAGCCGTTTTTTGGGCTTTCTGCTCAGTTGTACCCAGATGCTGACGAGCAGTACCCAACAACGATTGAGCCTGTGGACGCTTCTCTTCTGGCAGAGAATCCAGCTTTCCTTGCCACTCATTCAGCTTCGCCTCAACAGAAGTCGGGGTACTAGCAACCATGACAGTAGTTGAGGTGCCCTGAGTGTTTATCCACAGACGATGGCTCTCACCTCCACCACTGAAGTTAACGGTTTTACCAACTTCACTATCCTCAAGCTGCTCACCCTCATTTTCACCTTGGTTCTCACCCTCTTTCTTGCCCTTACCCTTATCCTTACCAAATCCAAGCTTCTTACCAATCTTCTTGGCAAACTTCACCGCTTGAGCAATCAACCAACCAATCGCCTTATCAATCGGCTCTTTCACCTTCTGAATGATTTCCTGAATCTTCTTACTAATACCACCTAAGCCCAACAGACTCGCCATGAAGCTAATTACTACAGGTAACGCCTTAGACAAAGCATTCTCAATGAGCTTTCCGACTCCACCAACTGCCCCATTGGCAATAGCTGTTACCGACTCCATCACCGCGTTCACCAAGTCCACAATCTGGCTACCACGCTCAATGAAGAACATGATGATGTCGTAAATCATCTTACAGGCTTTAGCAAATGCTGAGGCTGGGTTCAACAAGCTAATCACCCACAGCACACCCTGCTTAATCACACTCTCAATCACAAAATTCTGGATGGTATCAATTACCATCACTTTCAGGTCACCAATCTTATCCTGAATGAACTGCCACAGACCCGCTAATCCTTCATTCTTCAAGATAACGAAGATTTCAAAGGTCTTTTCTAACCTATTGAACATCTTCTCTCCGTTCTTACCCAGAGCCTTGATTGTCCGTGATTTAATTGAGTCATACGCTAACCCCAGCACCTGCATCACTAACGTAAAAATGCCCTTGAGGTCAAAGGTTTCTGGCATTTGAATACCAGCTTTTGCTATCGTACCCGTCAGCCACCCCAGTAACCCTTTCTTGAGATGCTGCCAAATATTGCCGACAAAGCTTTCAAACCCTTGCTTAATCCCAGAAACCAAATTCCCTAAGAACTTAATCGGGTCTAAAATAATCTTGTCTATTGCACCACCAGCTTTTGCCAAGACACCCATCAGCATATCTTGCAACTGCATGATGGTTTCAACAGTACCAACGATGGCATCTTTAGCCTTATCTTTTAAGCCCTTATTTTCTTCTTTCCGCTTCTCAATGTCGGCATCAAGCTCTTGCAGGTTATCACGATATTTCTGTGCCAGGGAGTCAATTAACTCATCCTGCTTACTATTAACACTCTCTTCTAACTGATCAAACTTCCCTTGAATAGTCTGTGCGGCTTCCTGTCCAACTTTCCGGAGATTATCCGGCAAATCCGCAACAAATTCCTGAATTTTCTGCTTGCCCTCAGCAATTTTTTGTTTTGCCTCATTCAGTTTTTGGGCAACAAAATTAGCAATGTCGGTCAGAGTGCCATCCATTGACTTGAGATACCGTTCTCGCCCATCGACAAAGAATTGATTGACCTCTGGTGGCAACCCATGCCAACTATCACTAACTCGCTCATCCCATCCAGTTACGTCATACCATTCACCATAGCGTTCATCCTCCCACGCCTCCATTTTCTGGTCAACGTAATTCTCAAATATCTGCTTGGCAGTTGCAGCCCCCGCATCAAACTTCTTGGTTACTTCTTCATCTATATTACTGAGAACGTCTTCAACATTTTTCTTCGTATCTTGATAGATACCATTAATATGGTTAGCAATTTTAGTTCGTTCTTGAGTATCCTTACCCTGAGTTTCACTCTGAGCGCCCATTACCTGATTCAACAGTTGTGAACGCTCACCATGCATTCCCTGGAGCTGGGTTTGGCTCGTCGTTTGTGCTTCCGCTTCAGCCTTATTGATAGTGGCTTTTTCATCCCGACTATAGGTTTGTGGCGCTTCTTTAGCGTGGGTTTGTGCTTCTTTCTTCGCACTTAGCGCTTCCACAAACTGTGGTTCATTTGATTTTTCCAGTGTCTCTTCCGGGACTTTCGCCTTGGCTAACTCGTCATCTAGTTCTTGACTATTTGCCTCAAAGGGTGCGGATACCTCAGCATCAGGTTTCGGCTTCGGTGCAGCTTTCTCGGCATTAATATCAGTTGGCGCAGCACCCGCCTCTGGCGGCTGCATTGGCGTGACAGGTTTCGGTTCAACACCACTGGTATCAGGAGCGGCTTTGGTTTTCTCCTCAATCGGACCTGCTGCTTTTTTCTGCTCATCAGTCACCTGTGAGGAGACATCCTGCCTCACCGAATCAAGCTGATTACTCTCCTTAAATTTTTTGGCATCTTCTTCGTTATCGGGAATAATCGGACCAATTTTTTCCATCAGCTTTGCCTTGAAAGCCTTCGCATTAAAAGCTCCAGGCTGCTGCTGGTTCATTTCCCCAACTTGTTTGTCTTGCGCCTTACTTTCTAAATCATTTGCAGGGGGTTCAGCGCCGTCTTGGGCTTCTTTGGATTCAGCCTCGGCAGGATCATGCTGTTTTTCTTTGTCAGCTACTCCCTTTGTCTTATTAACCACTCCCTTAAATGCGGGATCTTCTTCTGGGGAACTGGGAGATTTTGCTCCACCGCCGCCTGGGGTAGCTGATGCCCCACCTGCTCCAGCCGCTTGTTGAGTTCCGCCTTGTGGTGCAGGGGCTTTACCTGCCGCTTCTGGGATGGCAGGTGCTGCTGTCCCCCCACCTGCATTGGCTACCTGAGGAGTGGCTGGAGCCATGTCACCACCTGATTCTGGCGCGGCTGACGCTGGTGCGGGAGTGGGTGGTGCTGGCTGGAGTTTATTCTCTTTTACTTTTTGTTCTTGGGGATTTTCTTTTCGTTGGATTTTCAGTTGTGTCGGAAAACCGGATACCAAACGTTCTTGTGTCTGTAACTTATTTCCCTTTGTCGCAACTTGGCTATCGGTTTTCGCCTGAACTTGACTGCCATTTTGCTGAACAACATGAGTTAATTCATGCGCCAATAATTCCTGTCCTGGCTGATTATCGGGTTGATATTCTCCCTGTTTAAAGAAGATATCTGTACCTGTGGTAAATGCCTTAGCCTGGATTGACTCATTCAGTTTGTTCGACTTACTATCGGTGTGAACGTGAACTTGACTAAAATCCGCCCCGAACGCCTGCTCCATTGGCTGGCGTATTTTATTGGAAATTGGCTGTCCGCTTCCCCGTTTCTGTTGAATCTCTTGCTCTAGATTCGGTGCAGCCTCGACTTCACTAGCATCCGATGATTTTGGTGTACCTTTCTTCTGAACCGTTTCTGTATTTGTTTGAGTTTGATTCAATACAGGATTGACTGGCTTAACAGGCGACTGAATCCGCTGCGGCTGTACGAATTCGCCAGTTTTAAAAGCATTGAGTTGATTTAATTTGGGGTGAGAGGCGGGTTGAATTTGCTGAGAAGAGGAATTTGTGAACTTGCCTAGATTAACCTGTCTCTGAAGCGAGGATGACGGTGTACCTGGAACGTTTACCGGAATTTCGAGTAAATTGTGATTATCTTCTGATTTTTCTGTATCTTGATCAGGTGTGTCTGGTGTGTCAGATTGGCGTTGAACGGTATTAGGTTCACTCAATGATATCTCATCTTCTTCAGCGTCTGGTAGTTCCTGTCGCTGGATAGTTTCATCTTCTTCCTGCAACTCTTGTTCAGCTTCTGGCTCAACTTTTTCTTCAGTTTCAACTGACTGCGGTTGAATCGAATTGCCTAATCCCCTGAATTTAACTTGTCTTTGTATAGAAGATGGCGATGTACCCGGAGCGTTGATGGGGAGTTCTAGGAAATTACGAGCAGGTTGTTGCGCTTTCGCCTGGATTTCAGTATCTTCTTCTGGATTTTCACCGCTGTTTACCTGGGGTTCAGGGATTTCCTCGGCTTCACTGTCGGATATTTCCTGACGCTGGATAGTATCATCTGATGCTGAACCATCGGAGGCGGCTGCTAAAGAAATCTCGTCGCGCTCTTTCGTCTCTTCTTGATCTTGCTCATCTAATGCATCTGCTTGAATGTCTACAGCATCGGCGGCTGGCGTTGTCGGCTGATTCGTCACCTCACCGGATTTTGACGGACTTGGATTGGCGACGGCTGTAGTATTTGGAGCTTGAATCGGAATATTGTGGGAGTTGTAACCTAGCTGGGAGATTTGATCAGCTTGCTGTTTGAGCTGTAGTTTTTCCTGTTGCGATAAAGGTGGTGGTAAGGCTTTGACACGACGCCTCTGGATCTTGAAGGGATTCGGCACAGGTGTCGAATTGGGCTTAGAGAAGCCTTTTTTCCAGAGGTGTTCGTGAGAAGACATTGCCGACTGCCCCAACGATGGCGGTGATTCTGCTTCAGAATTCCCTTATTCTATCCGCTTATGGCTGAAAATTAACACAATTGTGATCAAATTTATGCTGTCAACTGAATAAGTTTTGTTAAACTGACTTGAATTAGTACACATATACCATTAGATCGTGAGGCTTCTCGCAGATAAAGCTAAACTTCCTGCAATTTCTGGGAATCTTGAATATTTGATGTATGTTTAGTGTCCTTACGCTGGGATTTGGGGGTAGCGTTGACGGTGGGACGATTTGCGCCGTCAATGTGGCAACATGGGCTGAATCCCATGAAGTTGACAGGACTCTTTAGCCAAATTATGGATGATAGAGTTTCGCTCGTCTCGACAAGCCACACCCGCTTGTGAGAGTTTCATGCATCTGCATCTGGGGATTGACGCCCAAGGATTACGTTCAAATTTAGCCTGTCACCATATTGTGGCACGTATAATTAAACATGAAAAACGACACAAAAAAAATATGCTAGCTTTACCTAAATTGCACAACCTACCAAATAGTTTCCCTGTTGAAGGAGCGGTTCGTATTGAATTGGTTGAAGGAATTCCTCTATTTCGGGCATCCATTACTGTTCAAGAACGTATTGACACACTATTAGAGAAACAACAAAAATTACCCCTCAATACTGAAGAAGAACAAGAACTAGATTTATATGAAGAAATTGATGACTATCTCAGTTTTGTAAATCGGACTGTTCGCAATCTTTATTTAACCCAAAATTAATCCAATTTATAAAAAATGCCTTTTATTATGGTAGGGACACGATATTATCGTGCCCCTACAGGTAGCTTGAAGAGTCAACCTCCTTCTCTTACCCCACACCCCACACCCCACACCCCACACCCCACACCCCACACCCCACACCCCACACCCCACACCCCACACTCTGTCTCCTTTTTCGCTATCTTACCCGCCCCTTGATGTCATTAATATTCGTGCGGCGGACAAAGCTGTAGGGCGACATCCACCACCAGGCGATCCAATTCAGTCAGAAAATTGATAGCACTTGCCATCTGAAGCGATCGCGTATTCTAGATTTACCGCGTTCGGTTACAGCAGGGCGAGAATCCGGTTATTCGGTGCGATCGCGTGAGGCTCCGGTTATCTGTTCTGTCGAATGTTAAGATAGATTTCCGATATCCTACAAGATTAGCATCGAGCAGTTCCCTACTATGTCCCCTGAGCAGTCCCCACCCGATCGCCAAAACACTCTGGAAGAAATTCGTGCTACCCGCTTGGAGAAAGTCCAACAGCTTAAAGCGTTGGGAATTGAGCCGTATGCCTATCACTGGCAGTCTACTCACCACGCGACTGAACTGCAAGAGAAATTCGCGGATCTAGGGAATGGTGAAGAAGTTGATTTTGAAGTCGCGATCGCAGGTCGTATTTTAGCCCGTCGTGTCTTTGGCAAGTTAGCATTCTTCAATCTCCAAGACGAAACTGGAACGATTCAACTGTATCTCGACAAAAAGCGGATTACCGCAACCATGACAGATGTACCAAATCCGTTCACCCCTCTCAAGCAACTCACGGATATTGGCGACATTTTAGGCGTCAAGGGGACAATTAAGCGCACGGATAAAGGGGAACTCTCCGTCTATGTCAGTGAATATGCTATCCTGACCAAATCCCTCTTACCCTTACCCGATAAGTGGCATGGTCTCACCGATACCGAAAAGCGCTATCGTCAGCGTTATGTGGACTTAATGGTAAATCCCACTGTTCGGGAAACCTTCCGCCGCCGTGCCAAAATTACCGCTGCCATTCGCCGCTATTTAGAGGATCGCGACTTTATCGAAATTGAAACCCCTGTTTTTAGTACAGAAGCCGGAGGTGCAGAAGCCCGCCCCTTTATCACGTATCACAATACTCTAGAGATGGAGTTGTATCTGCGAATAGCCACAGAACTCCACTTGAAACGGTTAATTGTTGGCGGATTTGAAAAGGTATTTGAGTTGGGGCGAATTTTCCGGAATGAGGGAATTTCCACGCGCCACAATCCCGAATTTACCTCAATTGAGGTGTACCAGGCTTACGCCGACTACAACGACATGATGACGTTGACGGAAAATTTAATAACTACCGTCACTCAAGAGAGTTTGACAACGTTAGAAATTACCTATCAAGGTGAAACAATTGATTTCACACCGCCTTGGCGTCGAGTCACGATGCATGAGTTAGTGCAAGAGGTGACCGGGTTAGATTTTAATCAATTTCAGACCTTAGATGAAGCAAAAGTCGCTGCCAATAAAGTGGGGATTGAAGGGGTAGAAGACTGTCCATCATTGGGGAAACTGCTCAACGAATGCTTTGAGCAAAAATGTGAAGAAACCCTGATTCAGCCGACATTTATTGTTGATTTCCCCCTAGAAATTTCTCCCTTGGCTAAACCCCATCGTTCTAAGCCAGGATTAGTGGAACGTTTTGAGTTATTTATCGCTGGGCGAGAAACTGCTAATAGCTTTTCTGAATTAACTGATCCGATTGATCAACGGGAACGTTTAGAGGCACAAGCTGCACGGAAAGCGGCTGGAGACTTGGAAGCCCAAGGGGTTGATGAAGACTTTCTGGCGGCGTTAGAGTACGGAATGCCACCAACCGGGGGGTTAGGAATTGGGATTGACCGTTTGGTGATGTTATTAACGGATTCGGCGAGTATTCGGGATGTGATTGCCTTTCCGTTGCTCAAGAGTAGCAGCCGCGATGGTTCTCCTGCACCCTGAGTGAGCGCTAAAAACGGTAATCTAATACCAAGTTGCGTTCCATCATGTTACCAAGTCGTGTTCTATCATGTCATTCTGAGCGAAGCGAAGAATCTGGACAGATACTTCGCTACACGGAGCCTGTCCTCTTTCCGAAGTGAAGGATTTCGCGAACCATGACAGATTCTACCTTAGACGGCAACTTGGTATAAACTAACTTACAATGAAGTATCAATGACCAATGACCAGAAGCCCACGGTACGACCCGGATGAGAACGTCTCACGGCATGGCGCAACTGACCCTGACAAGTGTGAGGACATGGCTGATAAGTACGGCTGGAACCTTGTCAGGATTGAGGAAACTGGCGATCCGATGCTTGAGGTTAACTGTGTTTTTGAGGGCGAAACCCAGTTCCCGCCTAGTCCCTACGAACCAAAACATGAGAGGGAGAAATAACTTGTGAAGAGATGGATTGTTTTCAAAACTGAATCAGCTTCATCGAAGGGGTGGAAGGAGCGCAAGTTGCAACCTGCTGGACACTTAACCCGAATGCTGGCTGAGTATTTGGATTGTTCTGACAAGGCATTGCCAGAACCAGGCGATCGCCCGCGTGAGTTTGCCCGCTTTGAAGAGTCGGTTGATCCGAACTTTCCGGATGCTAGCACTCATGTTCGTTGGTCTGACTGGGAAGTGAGTCGGGTTGAGCGGTTCAAGTCGGTTGAGTCGGCTGAGTATGATGAGATTGTTGTGTGTTATTGCCGCTACTCACCGATTGAGCCGGAGTGGAAAGAGTTACCTAAAATTGGCGTTTTGCAAGAGGGTAAACTTTAACTCTTTGCTATTTAACTGCTCATTGGTAAGTGCGATCGCTCTTTGAGTGTGCCAGAGGTGTCTGAAACAGAGTTCCGCAATGCTCTGCTAAAGTTGGGGAAAAGCCTACCGAACTAGATGCTCCGAAGGGGGCGATCATGACTGTAACGACTAAGAAGCTAACCTTTGAAGAGTATCTGACCTACTCAGACGGGACTGATACCCGCTATGAGTTGGTGAACGGGGAATTAGTAGCAATGAGTATTGGCACCGGGCAACATGGAGAAATCATTGACTTTCTCTATCGGCAAATCGATGCTGAGATCGGGCGTAGCGGACGCGACTGGATTGTTAGACCCGTGGCGATTGGTGTGCGATCGCCTCGTGCTGGCAAGTGGGATACCTCTCGCATTCCCGATTTGACTATTATTCCTAGCCAGCAGTGGCGCGAATTAAGAACCCGTGAGGCTGTTATTGAACTCAACGAACCCCCTCCGATTTTAGTGATAGAAGTCGTTAGCGAATCGACAAAGACCGCCGATTATCGGGCTAAGCGGGTTGAGTACAACGTTTTAAACATTCCAGAATACTGGGTCGTTGACCCACTGACATCAAAGGTTACAATTTTTACTCTGGTTGAGGAACTGTATGAAGGTAGGGAGTTCGTTGGTGCTGAGCAGATTGTTTCAGGCACTTTCCCAGAGTTGACTCTGACAAGTGAGCAGATTATTTGGGCTGGGGCAATTCCTAGCAATGAAGAAAACTAATGAAAGTTACACAATAGCTCTGCTCACTCAGACTTGTTATTCTAGGCTTCAGTAGGGTTTCAAAACCAATGCCATGACATCAGGAGTAATTTATCCTCATATCGAGAAAGCGGAAGGTCAACCCGCACGGTTAAAGCGAATACCGCGTGTGCGTGTCGCTCAGATTGTCATGGATTATTTGGCTTATGGGTGGTCAGTGGAAGAAATGTGCCGACAGCATCCTTATCTGACACTATCAGAAGCTCATGCAGCGATGGTATATTACTTCGATCGCCAAGATGAGATTGATAGTGAGATTCGCATGGAATGGGAGCAAGCACAACAGGCAAAATCTCAAGCATCACCTTCTCCTTTCTTTGTGCGGATGAAGGCAAGAGGGTTATTGTAAGTGGCGATCGCACTCTACATGGATGTTCATGTACCTCAAGCTATTACAGATCAATTGCGTCGTCGTGGTGTAGATGTTCTCACTGCAATTGAAGACAATTCAGCAGAGTTAACTGATGAGGCGCTTTTGGAACACGCTAGTTCACTCGGTCGAGTTTTATTTACTCAAGATATCCGCTTTAAAGCATTAGCTGAAAATTGGCAGCGTCAGGAACGACCTTTTGCAGGGTTGATATTTGGACATCAGTTAGGGGGTACGATTGGGCAATTTGTCAAAGATTTGGAACTTATTGCTCTCGCTTCAGAACCTGATGAATGGCTTAATTTCAATTAACTCTTTTATTAATTCTTTATCAAAAGAGTTATAATCGACACCATCTCCATCAGTTAAGAGCGATCGCATCCTGTTTATACAGCCACTATTAAGTTGATTTCTGCACAGAAGCTTCGTGTAGCTTGTTGGCTTCTGCATAGATTCGTAATGCCACAGCCATCTGCTGTCGGGCAGTTTCACCTTGTGCTTGGAACCAAGCAAAAGTTTCGGGATCTATGGGTACTGTAACTGTCACAAACGATTCGGGAATACGCCATTGCGCCTTACCAAAAAACTCCTCTGACAACGGTGCAATATCAGAGGTATCAATATCCTCATCGTTCATAGCATCAACTCTAGTCCAGTCGGTTTTTGAGGTATTGCTCATAGCGTTTTCGTTCATAAGATAATGCTTTTCGTAGTGAAATGATGCGAGTTGTTTTGTCGTCAGGCTCGGTGTATACAACAACTACAACTCGTCCATCTAGTAGCCCAATACCAATCCATCGATCTTCGCCATAGTCTTCTCGCTCATCGAGGGCGATAAGCACTGGTAGATCAAAGACACGAGGGGCATCAGCGAAGTCAAAACCATGTTTAGCAATGTTAATCTCGTTCTTGCGCTCGTCCCACTCGAAATTCATGGATTCAATTTAACACACGTCATGACTTAGTATCCCCTCTAATCGACAACGAAAGGTTTTAAGCAAAAAATCTCTTAGCTGATCGCACTATCCTCCTCGAAGTCCATTCCCCCAAAGCTGAAGCAGTACGAGAAGCGATCGCCCCCATAAGCTACGATAAATCCAAAGACCGACAGAGAGAAAACCGTTCCGAAAAACCTATACAGGACTATGCACACCTAAGCATATCTGGACTTGCGTCGGAACGTGCAGACTGAGACTCACCGTAGTCTGCGTTAGACGGGTCACGACACCTTGATATGAACGCCAGTATCAGGCTCTGTCGAGTTCAGTTAAGCAATCAGTGAACAGGTTTATAGCTGTAGTGCTGAAGAGAGTAAAAAGCCCGTTTAACATTGTCGAGGCAAACTTTACTTAGTAA
>NZ_JAVKBY010000170.1:0-7987 GCF_040222985.1 Coleofasciculus sp. F4-SAH-05 | reverse complement strand
TTACACTTACAAAGTTAGTTGAGATGAAATCCCCTGTTTCTGATTATCCCTGATTGGCTGAGGAGTTCAAGCGATCGCGCCAACTGAACCGCCCTTATATCATACCAGCACAATAAAGTCAACAAAAATCAGGGAATAGGGTCATGCTCTGATCAATTCTGGTGAGGAAACATTAGCCCGTTTCAAAGGCGTAGACGTTAATAACGTAATCGCGATTGCCTCTCTTTTTGCCGCGATCACAGATACAGTTTTTGTTGACGTACACAGGCGAAAATTCGTGAGTATCGCCAATCAATGCTGATCACGTAAAGTGATGCTAGTACATGAGGCGCGAGTAACCTCTTAAAAAACCCATGGACTTCAATAGGAGTGCCGATACCGCCAAAAGTGCACGATTTGCGTTAGTCACAAGACTAGAACAATGTACTGTAGGGCATACAGGAACATAGGGAAAGAGAGAGAACGGAAGTATAAGACACTCTCGGTAAAGTACCATTACGCTTAGGGAGACAAGCCCTCTGGGGTTATCTAAGTTAGGCTCAATACTTGGTAGTTTTCTACGGGTATTTGGTTTAAGTATTGCCGCAAGGATAGATAGCGATAAGGTGTGTCGTGGAACTAAGAATCCCCGTACTTATAGGACGGGGAGTGTCAATCTTCGCTACCATCGAGGACATGGCGTCTGTGTAGGGGCGGGTTTCACTATTATCGTTGCTTCCCTAACCCAGATGCGACTAAACCCGCCCTAACTAAGGTTGGAGTGAAAGCTTTATAGTGAGCGATGCGGGCGTTTACAGCGAAGACAGCGCAACTACGAACTTACGCAATAAGTAGAATATTATGCTGACGAGCCATAGATAGGTGAGTAAATAACCTAGTATAAGCTCAGTGAACCGAAAAGCTGCCCCGTCTGGAAGGAGTGTGGATGTGAGTCTATCAGTGCTAGATCAAGTGCGCCTGGGTTTATCTGTAGGCGTAGCTAAAACGGTTACCTCGTTGGTGCGAGGATTCCGTTTAGGGGCAGCGAGTGTATTGCCGGGTTCTATTGCCCGCAGAATTCAACCCCATGCTTTGCCGTTGCTTTTGGCACAGGTGCGGCGTGGGGTGATTCTGATTGTAGGGACGAATGGCAAAACTACGACGGCTCTATTGTTGCGGACGCTGTTAGAGCGTCAGGGGTGGCGAGTGGCGCATAATGCCACGGGTGCGAATTTGATTAATGGGTTGGTGACGGCGTTGATGGAGCATACCAATGTTTTGGGTGTGTTGGATGCTGATTACGCCATTTTAGAAGTGGATGAAAATATCTTACCCTTGCTCTTGCCGGATTGTCAGCCTCAGGTGATTTTGGGTTTAAATCTGTTTCGGGATCAACTGGATCGCTACGGGGAAGTAGATACAATTAGTCAGCGCTGGCTCAACGCGATCGCACCGCTTCCTGCTCCAACACGGGTGATTTTGAATGCTGATGATCCGACACTGTGTCATTTGGGTCAGCAGTTATCGCAAACGGTGCGATTTTTCGGTTTAAATGAACCGGAACACTATTTGGAAGAAATTCCCCATGCCGTAGACTCGATTTACTGTCCTAGTTGCGGCTATCCCTTGGATTACAAGGGGGTTTACTTGTCTCATTTGGGCGATTATCACTGCACGAGTTGCGGCTTTAGTAAGAGTTCTTTAGCGGTAAATAGTCAGGAGTGGCCCCAAATCTTAATTGGTATTTATAACAAATATAATACCCTGGCGGCTGGCTTAGTCGCTGAGGAATTGGGAATTGAGCGGGCGGCAATTTACGACACGGTTAAAACCTTCAAAGCCGCATTTGGACGCGCTGAGGAATTGGTGGTTCAGGGGAAGAAGGTGCGAATTCTGTTATCAAAAAATCCGGTCGGGATGAATGAAACGATTCGGGCGGTGCATGATATCCAAAAACAGGGGGGAGCCTCGACTAAGTTAGTTGTGTTGAATGACCGAACCCCTGATGGCACTGATGTGTCTTGGATTTGGGACGTGGACACTGAGAAATTGGTGGCGTTAGGCGGGACGATTGTGGTGAGTGGCGATCGCGTTTATGATATGGCATTGCGCCTCAAGTATTCTCAATCTGAGGCAGAACCTCCTTGTGAGTTAATTATTAAAGAAGATTTAAAAGAGGCGATTAAAACGGCATTAGAGCATACCCCTGCGGATGAAACCTTGCATATTTTACCCACTTATTCCGCTATGTTAGAAGTGCGGGGATTACTTACCGGGCGGCAGATTTTGTGAGATTTTGTGAGTTTTTATTGGTCATTATCCCTATAATAACAGTGATTTTAGCTTTTTTCTGGTAGCCAGTTCATCTCTAATAATTGGTAGAGAGTATAAGGGAAGTTTTCGGGGAAATTCACATCATATCCGGTCTTTTGTTTCACGTAGTTTAATGCTTTTTCATAAATGTTGACTTGGTTTTCCTGGAGGTAATTTCGTGAGTTTTGGGTTAAATCTTCATTGATTTGGGTTCTAAAGCTCATAATTTCTGCTTGCCAGTGATTGGCATTATAATCATGTTCTGCCGTCCAATATTGCCAAAGTAGCAAATGCCGGATAATCTGTTCTAGAAACCTTTCAACTGTTTTTTTCTCTCGCCGACTCAAGTCTTCCAACTCCTCAATTAAATGTTCCTTGTCCAACTCATTGAATCGGTTGTCTTTTAACAAACTAATGGTTCGCGCTAACCATTGGTCATATTCAACGTCATAAAGTGATGCTAAGTTCATGTTCACCGTTATTTTTACCTCTGCTTATTCAGCATGGGGAGCTTGTCAGGGACAGCACATAATGTCCAGGTTAAACTGTTGTCGTTGGCTCCAGAATGCAGGTACTTCTATTATCATAAACGACTCTCACTGACCGAACAGGACTTTGACAAGCAAAAGGGTGAGTAGAGTTACGCGATCGCACGGGGTATCATTGCGCGGCGGCAATCCAAGCGGCGGCGACAATTCCCCAAATCGCGTTAAATACAATAACGAATAATGGTAATGGTGTTATTATCCCAAGCTGAAAACCGAGCAACCCTTTGCCCCCTGTGGGGAAAAAGTAGAATAATTGTGCCACGGTTGGACCCAGGGAAACAAGTAAACCTTGCCAAATGATTCGTTTTCTGGCGTTACCTGTAATTTTAAGCGGCACAAAAAATAGTAATCCCCAAATAGCCCCCCAAGTTAAACGCGGATATAACCAATTGGGTGTAAGGGTTGGTGCGATTTGAGCGCCAAGGGCAGTGGTTAATCCGATACTTCCTGCTATCCAGACGGCTAAACTGTTGACCAATGCGCCAATTGCCCCTGCGGTTAGATAGAGCGAGAGTTGTCTGATGCGATTCATCAGTTTCTAGCTTATAGCCTTAAAGTTTTTGTAAAATGAATTGACCTCCCTGGATTAGTACAGTTTTGCATGAGCTTTTGGCTCGAAACTCATCTACGGCTTTTTTCACTCCATCTTCCCACCACATTTGTGTTGCACCATAATCATCTCCAGTTATGTAGCCACCTGCTTTGACTTTTTTGTAATAGGTTTCTAGATCCTTTTTGACAAATTCGTATAGATGATTACCATCAATATACACCCAGTCAAAATAATTATCCTCAAATTGTTCAGCCGTTTGCAACGATGTAGAACGGTGGACTACTATCCTGTTTGGGTTAATCTGATCTTGAAAACGCTCTTTTACTGACTGATAAATATTGTCCATATTCTCTTGATTTTTTCCCTTTTGTCCGCCATACAAAGATGTTTTATATGTATCCTCTTCTTCATATATCCAAGGATCGATAAGATGCAGTTTTGCTGGTTGCACAACCTCTATAATCTTTGCCGAGAAATTCCCTTTATAAACTCCGATCTCAGCGCAGATAGAGTTTTTGGGCATTTTTCTAAGTAATATGTCGCGCGGATTTTGCCCTTTGCGGAAAATTTTTCTATATAAGCGTTTAACTAGAAGCACATTTTTCTTCAACTCGCTCTTAAGTTGCTATTAAAGTAGCACAGTAAAGGAAAAACAGCATGGTACAGGGAGAAGTATAACTAAAACTTTTAATCGAGTGAGATTTGATTTGATATTTGTTGCTTAACAGAGCTTAACGGGCAAAAAAACTGTGAGAATCATTTGCAATAAGCAACGAAATTGCGTGGATTCAGCGATTTGTCTATACTAATAATGGGTCTTTTTTATGTGCATTTTTAGGAAAAGTCACCTCATCGTAAGCTGAACCCCTTGATTTTGCGTCAAAAAGCTGTACTCCTCGCGCTCAAGCCCGTTGGGGTTCGACGCATGTATTTTTGTAAAAATCAAAATATTTTTTTGACGAAAAGCAGTAAAAATGGTATTTGATTTCATGTTCTGTTTCATGACTTATGAATAAGGTGAGGAGGGCGGGTTTTGTTTTTCCGTTATCGGTGGGGAGGGCGGGTTTTGTTTTTCCGTTATTGGTGGATATTTGAATTGAGTCCCTAAACCCGCCCCTACAATTGTCCCTAAACCCGCCCCTACAATTGTCCCTAAACCCGCCCCTACGATTGACTTATAACTTCTTTCCGTTTTCGCTCCAGTCAGGCTGTAAAACGTAGATAGAGAGTAAGCAAAAATGATGAATCCTGAAGACCTAGAACTAACGATTGGCTGGCTATACCCAACCCTAATGAGTACCTACGGCGATCGCGGTAATGTGATCTGCCTGCAACAACGCGCTCAATGGCGGGGGATTCGGGTGAATGTCCTAGCCCTCGACCAGCAAACCTCGGCTGACCAATTCCATCACGTTGATGTGTTTATGGGGGGTGGTGCCCAAGATCGACAGCAGGAAATTGTCATGCGGGACTTGCGGGGTGCTAAAGCGGATACGTTGCGGGAGAAACTGGAAACCGGAACCCCTGGTGTGTTTACCTGCGGTTCCCCGCAACTGTTGGGTCACTATTACGAACCCGCTTTAGGTCAACGGATTGATGGATTAGGCTTGTTGGATTTTGTCAGTAAGCATCCTGGACCCAATGCCCGTCGCTGTATTGGCAATGTTGTTTTTGAGTTAACCGCTTCTCCCCTCGCCCAAGACTTAGAACAGATGCTGGGACGTAAGCCGATTGTGATTGGCTTTGAAAATCATGGCGGGCGTACCTATTTGGGGAACGTCTCTCCCCTGGGTAAGGTGGTGAAAGGCTACGGGAATAACGGCGAGGATGGCATGGAAGGGGCATTTTATCGAAACGCGATCGCGACCTACTCCCATGGTCCACTTTTGCCCAAAAATCCCTTTATCGGCGATTGGCTGATCCAAACCGGATTAAAACAAAAGTACCAAACCCCTATCACTTTGACGCCCCTAGATGATACGTTAGCAAAGCAAGCACGGGCAGCGATGTTAAAACGCCTCTCGCTGACCAACTTGGCTCAAGAACCCGTAAACTGTTGAGATAGGCAACGTGCTAATCAACGGCTTAAGTTAGGCTAGAGCCAGCTAAGGCTGGGCTGTCAGTCAAGGAAATGCCATCGTTACCGTAATTCGCTTACGCTCAAGAGAAAATTGCAAGCAGGGATATGACCGGAAAAGTAATTGATAGCAGTACTACAGGGATTCTAATTCTCCTACTCCCGATCGCGTTTGTATTCGTCCTGTTGTTTAAAACGTGGCCCTATCTGCTTGCGCTTTTGGTTGTGATTATTCTGTTGAAAATTTGGCAGCAGTATCGGTGGCTGCAATGGAGTAAGCAAGTCAATCCCTTCTTCAATCAGCTAATCAAAGATAATCAGGGTTGCTTGACACCCCTCGACTTGTCGATGAAAGCAAATATCTCTGGAACCGCCGCCCAGCGATACTTGGATAGAAAGGCAGAAGAATTTGGGGCGAAGCGTCGAGACTACGAGGAGAAAGGTATTGTCTATTACTTTCTCACGGCTAATGCTCTGGGAAGTATCTTTGACAGTAGTGAACCGCTACCGGAACAAGAGTCTGAATCCTTTACCAATCAAGCCCCAAAGCTGGTTCAATGGCTGATGGAAGATGAAGAGGATGAGACAGAGGAGGAGATAGAGGATAAGTCCAGTCCTTGGGAATCTGAGACGGAGGAAGCGGACATTCCGGAAAAACTCGAATCCCCGCCGGAGAAGCCATCACCTCAATCTGAGCAATCTGAGGATGAAGAGAAAGAGGGTCAGGCTTTGATTCAGGCAGAATTAGCCAAACGACTCGATGTTCATTCGAGTACGATTGGCAAGCGCAAATCTGACCCGGATTTTGCCCAGTGGAGTCAAACTAAAGATCCAGACGGAGTTGCTTGGGAATATTCACCGGAGACGAAGGAGTTTTTGCCTGTGGAGGAGTCTTAGTTGTCATTCGTCATTTGTCATTTGTCCTTGGTTAGGAGGTACCCTTCCTGAAAAATAGGCGATCGCGAACCGACGGTGTACAATAATCCATTTGGGCTTCATATCATACCATCATTGCCATGAAGATTGTTACACGTCTGATTTGGTCTACCCTAGCGCTGTGTTCAGTGACAACAGTTCAGATTACCGCAACGGCTAGACCCCTAAACGAATCCGAGCAAGAAGTCGAAGCTCAAATTCGGGCAGTCATTGAAGCCCAAGACGAGGAGGGCTATCAATTGGTATTTCCGCGAACAGTAGCCAGACTCTCTAGAGGAGCGCAAGCACCGAAGACGGTATTTTTATCGCCCAGTCGAGAGTATAGTTTCGTTGCCGTTTGCGATAAGAGTTGTGAGGACGTGGATATAATTGTCGAAGATATGCAAGGTAATGTCATCGCATCTGATATGACCGATTATGCCGTCGCTGTTGTTCCTTTTGTTCCTCCAGCCGAGGATAGGTATGAGATTAATGTAAAAATGAGTAAATGCTCGTCGAGGAACAGAAGTTGTGATTTTGGTTTAGGTGTCTTTGTTAAAGCAGAGGAGTGAACTAATCAATTAGACGAGACTCCACCCAATACTGTTTGTCCTCTGAGAGAACTACACCTGTGCGATCGCGCACCAGTTTGCGAATATGGGGCGTTCTTATCCTGAAGTTGAGCCATCGTTGCGGGGGCTTCCTTAATAAATATCACCTATTGCGCTAGTTGTAAAAATTCGATACTCTAAGAGTATAACTATAGTTATACTTATCATGAAAACAGCAATTTCAATTCCTGACCCGCTTTTTGACGCAGCGGAACAATTTGCAAAACGCATGGGGTTATCTCGGAGTCAGCTTTATGAGGATTTTCAAAATTGTCATCGGAGACACCCCTTGAATATTAATAACTTGCACCAACTCGAATGTCTCTATTGTAGGAGATGAGACAGAGAGGGGGTAGAAACGTAACCGATTACGTCTCTACCTTTGCGGCTCATAGGCTTAATCGATTTAGTAACACCTTGGAGCTGAGATGAAACTGGGTACTCATAAATCCCAGCGTGTTCTTATTATTGGCTGCTAAATGCTGGGACTGAAAGTGCATTAATTCTGGACTCAGGATGGTGACGAGGGAGGATATTTCAGGTAACTCTAATTTGGGCAGGATCGATATTTTATATAAATCGGCGGAAATATCTACGGTGTCTGCTTGAGATAAAGTCTCAATCAGAGATGAACTGGGTGACTGTTTTCCATAGATGGATAAAACCTTCTCATAAACCTGCGCTGAGGATGTGGCAATTCCCTGGGATTCAGTTAAATTGACAACGTTGGGAATATAGGAGAAGAGAATACTTGTCCGAATACCCGCACATTTGCAGTGAATTTCGATTAGTCGAGAGAGTTTAGTCACGGTTTTCTCTCGCCCTTGGGGAGAGGCGGCTTCCCTTAACTTCGCCACGACCATCTGACATCGGACAAACCCTAGCGGTGAAAGTCCCTTTGTACTTACCTGAAGGAACCACGGCACGTACAATGTCACCAGTGCAGAATCCCAAAATGGGACGCATTGGACGTGTTTTGACCGGATAGCCA
>NZ_JAVKBY010000163.1:0-28067 GCF_040222985.1 Coleofasciculus sp. F4-SAH-05 | reverse complement strand
TTTAGCAATCAGTAGGACAATAGTTAATAACAGCCCCAATACAAGAAAAACCCTGAATCTACGTTGACGTTTATCATTCGTCATTTGTCATTTGTCATTTGTCATTTGTCATTCGTCATTTGTCATTTGTCATTTGTCATTCGTTATACTTGCTACCCTTGAAAAGCAAGCTACGTCATTTGTCCGATAAAGTCCGTTTAACATTTTTTAGTAACTCAACTCAGAGAGCTAGTTGGGTTTCGCTGTTGCTCAACCCAACCTACTTGAACTGCCTTCTCTAGTCTTCCGCCGTCCGAAAAGGCAATGAAACAGTAAAAGTAGTTTTACCTGGAATAGATTCAACGTCAATTTTACCCTGATGCTTTTCAATGATCTTTTTCACAATATCGAGTCCTAATCCACTTCCTTCTCCGGCTGACTTGGTTGTAAAAAATGGCTGAAATATCTTAGCTTGAATTTCTGGAGGGATTCCCTTGCCACTATCGGTAATGCTAACGTTTATCTGTTGGTCTTGCTGCTTGACATTAATGGTTAATGTTCCTTTATTATCGATTGCCTGTAACGCATTGTGAATCAGATTCGTCCAGACTTGATTCAGTTCATCTGCATAACATAATATCAGTGGCAACTCGTCATAGTTGCGGATGACATTAATTCCATGTTTGAGTTGATTCTGATACAAAGTTAGCACGGTTTCAATGCCTGCCGTTAAATTTGCCGGAATCATTACCCCCGATTCGTCATAACGGGAGTATGTTTTTAAGGCAAACACTACTTTAGAGGCTCGTTCAGTTGCCGTGTTGATAGTTTGAGTTCCCCGTTGTAATCCCGATAGTTTGTACGCTGTTTCTAAGAGGTGGGAACTATCGGGGCGTTTTAGTAGAGGGAAAAACTCTTCAATATTTTCATAAATCCCCATATCGACCAAAGTATCGGCTAGGGTATCCGCATTCTGAATGTCTTCCGCCTCTAATTGGCGAACTAAGACTCGCCGCCGTTTGCGTTCTTCTTTCGCCGTTAAATCCGATTCGTTTTGCAGTGAACGTTGTAACATTTTCAGAAAATCTTGCCCTTCCTCTGGAGATAATGATTGAAACAGGGTGGGTAATTGTTCCAGGATTTGAATTAAAAACTTAGAAATATTTCCGGCGGAGGAACGAATCGCCCCCAAGGGTGTATTAATTTCATGGGCAATCCCGGCAATTAATTGTCCCAAGGCTGCCATTTTTTCCGATTGAATCAGTTCATCTTGGGTGGCTTTGAGAGAGTCGAGGGTATTTTTTAACTCTTGGGTGCGGGCGGCAACATTTTGTTCTAGAGTGTGATAAAGTCGGGCATTGTCGATCGCGATCGCGGCTTGTCCAGATAGGATTTGTAACACTTCCAGCCTGTCTGGAGTAAAGGCGTCTGTAGCCAGGTTATTTTCCAGATAAACGATACCACTGAGTTGACCTTGATTCAGTAGCGGCGCACACAAAACGGATTGGGTTTGATGGGCTTGAATATACGGATCGTTGGTAAACTTGCCAATTTTAGCCGCATTGGTTGTAACCACGGTTTTTTTTGTATGGGTAACATAGTTAATAATCGAGAGAGGGAGGTAATTTTCTAAGGGTAGAGATTGTAACACAGTGACGTGATTCGTCTCCCCATTCAGCGACGCCTCAATCACCCATTCTCCCGATTGATTTAAAATCAAAACTCCCGTTTGCGCTCCCGTATTTTCGATTAAAATTTCCATCAACGCCGCCAGTAACTTACTCAGTTCAATTTCACTACCAATGGCTTGAGAGGCTTTCATCAGGGTGGCAAAATCTAACGCCGAAGCCGACTGATTTCTCTGAGACACACTACTCACCGTCGTGCGGTTATCTGAGAGAAAACTGACAGGAGATGATGGCGCAAAAAGCTGGGAATATTGGGCTTCTAAATCTCTAACTTTCGCCGTCGCCCCCCAGCGGGTGTAAGTATAATGTGCCTCTTTAAGATACATATCAGCAAACTTGTCCATCCCCCGATGCTGATAAAACATGGCAGCTAAATTGTAGGCTAATGCTTCCTCTTGAATATAACCATTATCCCTCGCCCCTTTAATCGCTTGTTCATATAACTCCATCGCCGTCACCACTTCACCCAAAACTCGCGCTTTTTCGGCGGCGACTAAATCCAGTTTATGCTGCTGATTCATCGCACCGTGGTTTGCCCAGATCTGCATTTTTTCTTGATTAGCGTTAACCCGGTTAATCAACGCCTGTTTATCAGTTGGTGTCGCCTCAGAAACAATAGCCAGATGGGCAAGAGAATCATAAAAATAGAAGATTGGAATCACGATCATCGCCGTAACTCCATTTAAATACTGTTCCGCTAAAACTGCATTTTCTACCGCCTGCTCAACCTCACCAAAGAGATAACAGAGAATCAGCTTATTTAAATAGAATAAATGCAGTTCTGTACGGTCATTCGCCGCCAGCGCCCGGGGTAAGGATGTCTCTTCATTATATGCCTTACCCATTAACTGGGTGGGATTTTCTCCTTGACCCCGTAAATTCTGCACCGCCTGTAAAAAAATCGCCGTCCAATTAAATGGACTTTCCCGGCGAATTTGCCGCACCGCCTGATTATAAGTGGTAATTTCTTGTTCCAATTGCGTCAGTTCAACTCCACTAAAATAGAGATGATCGCAGGTATAAAAGGCGCAATACCCGGCAAATTCAAAATCCCCCGTTTCTACACCACTGTGATAGCCCTCAATCAGGATAGGTACAGTTTGACTAAAATGCTCTTTCCAATGCAAATTATGAGCGCCCAGCACCTCTAAAACTTTACATTTGACTTGCTGAGCATTAAACCGATTCACTAAACTTAGCGCTAATTTACCAAATTGATATCCCGCCTCAAAATTTTGCTGACGATCCAATAAAATACATCCATAACAGGCATACCCAAATGCTGACAATGGCGCGTTCCCATACTTGACTGATAATTGAACCATGGATGAGGCAATCAGAACAAAAAGATCAGGTGCGGCGATATAAGCAGCAGCGATTAAATTGGAGAGAAGCAGCACAGCGGCTAGGGGTTCAGCAGCGGTCATTTCCGGGAGGTTAATTAAGTCTTCAATCTCATGTCCTGCCAATAGTGTAGCCGTTTCATCTAGTCCATTTTGCCACTCTGCTGTGCTGGGTTCTTCGGGTAAATTAATTCCCAATAAATTTAGCACTTGCAGTCCAATATGAATCGCTTCTTTGAGATTGTTTTGCGACGCGATCGCTTGAATCTTAACTTCATACACATTAACTTTTTCCAGCATAGTTTTAGCCTGGGCAAAGAGAACCTCAGTCAATTCCTCCATCACCGTAAAATTGCCACCTAAATAGGCAGCTTGGGCGGCTTCTTCATACAAGGCTAAGGTTAAGTCATAGTCCCATTGCCAACTATCTGAACCCAGAAGTTCTCGTCCCACAGTTAAATAGTTAAGCGCGGCACCATAAGCGGCTGATCCTTTGGCTTTTTGACCCGCGATTAAATTCAATTGGGCGATTTGATGTCGTTCAGCTTGACTAATTTCTCCTGATGTGTAATTCCAAGTATTACCAATACCTTGATTCAGATGATCAACGATTTCAAATATCTTTTCAGATAAGGTTTCCGAGTCAGCACTCTGCCAAAGCAGACGACCAATTTGTAAGTGAACCGCTTTTTTTTGACACTCATCAATTAAAGCATACGCTGCTTGTTGTACTCGGTCATGCAGAAATTTATACTCGTGAACCAGCAAGTCTGGATTGAGTTGCGATAGGGGGACGATTAATTCCGATTGAACCGCTGTGACTAAGTTCGCGAAAATCACATCCTCTGGTTGTTCACAGACGATTGCCAGCGTGGATAAGTTGAAATTGGCACCAATACAGGCAGCTAATTGTAAGACATGCTGGGTTGAATCCGGCAGCTTTTTTAACCGATTCGTCATCAACTCAACGACGTTATCGGTAATGTTTTTATCCTGAATTTTATTGATGTCCCACTGCCATTGATGATTTTGCAGATTGAATGTGATTAAGTTTTCCGCATAGAGATTCCTTAAAAACTGATTCACGAAAAATGGATTGCCCCCCGTTTTGCTCATCACCAGTTCAGCTAAATGCTGGGCAGATTCTGGTGAGTATTTTAAGGTATCACAAATAATTTGGCGAATATGGTCTAATTTTAAAGGGGATAAGGTAATACAGTTAACCGTCGCGCCTTGTTTTTGTAATCCATCTACTGTCATCATTAATGGATGAGTCGGGTTGACTTCATTATCCCGATAGGCACCGATTAAAAATAGATAATAGATCTCGCTATCGGTCATAATCAGTTGAATTAACTTCAGCGTCGCCAAATCTACCCACTGCAAATCATCGAGAAACATCACTAAGGGATGTGCGGGTGAACAAAATGCCCGCATAAATTTTTTGAAGACGATATTAAACCGATTTTGGGATTCTTGTGACCCTAATTCTGGCACCGCAGGCTGTTGACCGACAATTCGTTCCACTTCCGGGATAACATCAATAATCACTTGACCATTTGTCCCCAAAGCGGCTAATAGTTTTTCGCGCCATTGATTGAGTTGGGCTTCGCTTTCGGTTAAAATTTGCTCCACCAATTCCTTAAAGGCTTTGACAATCGCTGAGTAGGGAACATTTCGTTGAAACTGGTCAAATTTGCCGGATATAAAGTAGCCGCGTAGTCGTGTATTCGGTTTATGAATTTCGGCAACTAAACAGGATTTACCAATCCCGGAATACCCTGCCACCAGCATCATCTCAATGGGGGGATGAGACGTGGGGAGTGAACCATCGATGGCAGTATCTGCTGATTTCTTAATTTCCTGATCCTCTCGATTAGCGACGCGATCATAAGCAGCGAGTAAGGTTTCCACTTCCGCTTCTCGTCCATAGAGTTTTTGAGGAATTTGGAAGTGATCGGAAATATCTTGAGAACCCAGAGTAAAGTCGTCAATTGTTCCAGTTTCTGCTAATTGTCTCTGACAGTTTTGCAAATCAGCCACAAGTCCCCAAGCACTTTGATACCGTTCTTCAGCCGTTTTTGCCATCAGTTTTATGACAATATTAGAAACGGTTGGCGGAATGGTTTTATATTGGTGCGCCTCGACCACGTCCGGTATAATATTTGGATACGCTCTAGTCGCTTCTTCCCCGGCTTCCCCAAGGGCGGGTTTAGTCAAGTTATCGGTTTTTCGGACAATGTTATCTCCCCCTACACCAGCCAATCCCCTGGCTTTCCCACCCAGAAGATGGGGAGGTGTCGGAATTTTGGCAATATGACAATGGACTAATTCTATGGCATCTTTTGTCTCAAAGGGCAGCTTTCCGGTTAGCAGTTCATAGAAGGTGACACCTAGGGAATAAAAGTCGGTGCGATAGTCGAGAGAACGATTCATCCGCCCCGTTTGTTCAGGGGAAATATAGGCTAATGTTCCTTCTAAGACATGAGGATTTTTGAGTGCCGGATTTTCGCGGGTAAGCTGGGTGGAGATGCCAAAGTCAATGATTTTGAGTTGTCCGGTTTCGGGGTTGAAGACAATATTGCTGGGGTTAATATCTTTGTGAATGACATGAACCGCGTGAATCTGGGCGAGAATTTCGGCTATCTTGATGGCAATGTTGAGAAAGTCTCGTAGAGGTAGAGGTGAGGAGAGTTTTGTTGGCTGACTCATCCACTGCTTTAAGGATTCACCGCCAAAATCCTCTAAGATGATCACTAAGGTTCGCTGATAGGGTTGGATAGTATACGCCTTAACTACGCTATCAATCGTCAGATTGTGCGTAATTTCATACTCTTGTCGATATCGAGTTAACTCTTGTGGAGTGGGATAGTCTTGTTTAAGAAGTTTGAGAATGACGGGTTTGTGTTCACCTTCCTGAATACCGCGATAAACTAAGGTATTGGCACTTTCGTAGAGTTGGGACAGAATGCGGTAGTTAGCAATTTTTAAGGTAGTGTTATTCGTCATACGTTGTCGGACTAGGAAATTCAGATAAGAGCGTTTACAAAAACAAGATGATATGGTAATAATCGAGCCATCGCCCCAGACATTTAGCCGTCGAACCGAAAAATCTGGGCGCGAATGGGATTCTATGAGTTTTCCTGGGGAGTAGGCGAACGCCCCTCCTAAGCTGTCATGCATTTAAATTGCGTATTAGTAGCGAGCTTTCTGGCTCGCACTACAAGGATTTCGTCATTGTTGACATTAAGGTTTGAATGCCGAACAGCTTATTCACCAACTCTGGTAAATGACACCCGAAAATGAAGTATTCTATTTGGCAGAGCAAATAGGACTAA
Organism: Coleofasciculus sp. F4-SAH-05; assembly: GCF_040222985.1. Taxonomy (NCBI): domain Bacteria; kingdom Bacillati; phylum Cyanobacteriota; class Cyanophyceae; order Coleofasciculales; family Coleofasciculaceae; genus Coleofasciculus; species Coleofasciculus sp. F4-SAH-05. Next base: position 21,719 of record NZ_JAVKBY010000163.1, on the reverse strand, counting down.
CGTTGGCTATAGAGAGCGATCGCGAAACCCACCTGGTAAAGTTAACGGTAAATGACACCCGAAAATGAAGCGTTAGCGTTGCTTACCTTTATTTAACACAGTTTTATGTAATTATACTCTGTGAAGACTTATTGGATGCTTAAATTAAGCTTAATTTTATTTTTTTGTGTCATACATTTATATTAATTGTAATACAGCCATACAGTTATAAATCGAAACTATTGTGATCAACTGAATGTGGATAACCAATTTGCACCGTTTTCTCACAGGTACAACGAAGTTTTACTTTATTGTTTGGTTGACGCTAAGTCTACTAATTGCCACACTTTACGGCACTTTAGCCCTTCAATCCGCCTTCAGCAGCGAATACGTGGTGCAGGATGATGCGCGACAACACGTCTTCTGGATGCGGCGATTTTTCGACCCCGAGTTATTTCCTAATGATATAATTGCCGATTATTTCCAATCGGTTGCACCGTTAGGCTATCGCGCCTTGTATCATTTCATGGCAGGGATTGGGATTGATCCGATTGTTTTGAGTAAAGTTTTGCCTTTGGTTTTGGGATTCGTTACCACGGGTTACTGTTTTGGCGTGGCGGTGCAATTGTTACCGATACCTTTGACTGGATTTATCGCCTCTGTACTCCTCAACCAAAATCTGTGGATGCAGGATGGGTTGATATCGGGAACACCCAAGGCGTTTATTTATCCGATTCTGTTGGCGTTTTTGTATTATGGGATGCGCCAGTCACTGATTGGAATGGGAAGTGCGATCGCGCTGTTAGGATTATTCTATCCCTCATTAGTGCTAGTCTGTGCGGCGTTTCTGATTTTGCAGTTGTGGCGGTTTAACCTGAAATTCCCCTCTGTGTCTCAAAATCGCCGCGATTATGTATTCTGTTTCACGGGTTTGGCGGTGGCGTTTGCGGTGTTATTACCCTACACGATGAGTTTGTCAGAATTTGCCCCAGTGATCACGGCGGTACAAGCCAAAGGTTTACCCGATTTCTTATCTCAAGGGCGAACCCGCTTTTTTATCAACGACGCTTGGTCATTCTGGTTTAATGGACGCAGTGGTATCCGCATTGATACAGCCTTAGCGCCGCCTCTGAGTTATTTGGGTTTGCTATTACCTGTTGTGTTATGCTTTCCCTCTCGCTTTCCCCTCGCCAAGCAGGTAACTGGGAAGATGGAAGTCTTAGGCAAGTTCTTATTGGCGTCAGCTATTTTATTTTTAGCCGCCCATGCCCTGCTGTTCAAACTACACCTACCCAGCCGTTATACTCAGCATAGCCTACGGATTGCGATCGCGCTGGCGGCGGCAATCGTTATTACCCTAATCCTAGACGCGGTTTTCGCGTGTAGAGACCGTCCATGTTTGGTCTCTACGGTCAAATTGGGATCAGTTTTGGCATTAGCTTTAACCAGTTTAATCGGAATTACTCTTGTGGGATATCCTCACTTGGTTCTGAATACCTTTCCCTGGACGGCTTATATTAGTGGCAATGTGCCGACGTTATATGAATTTTTTCAACAGCAACCCAAGGACAGTAAAATTGCCTCGTTAGTGGAAGAAGCGAATAATTTACCCACGTTTGCTCAACGGTCAATTTTAGTTGGTCGCGAATATGCGATTCCCTATCATTGGGGCTATTATCGCCAATTTCGCCAGCGGATGTCAGATTTAATTGAGGCACAATATAGTCCAGATTTGGCGATTGTCCAGGAGTTTATCCAAAAATACGGGATTGATTTTTGGCTGCTACCGACTACACTCTTAACAGCCGAATCGATTGCGAATGATTCTTGGTTGATGCAGTACCAACCTGCGGCAAATCAAGCCATCGCTAAACTTGAAGCGGGAAAACAACCTGTTTTGGATTTGTTGAGAACTGATTGTGCCGTTTGGGAAACGCCGGGATTGATGGTTTTAGAGGCAGAGTGTATTTTACAATAAAGCATCATTTTTAATAGGGCGGTTGAAACCGCAGCTACACAAACAAAACCCGCCTGGCCTTCGGCAAGCTTCGCTAACGCGGGTTCCAAAACTCTTAATTTTTCTCGATTTCTGCGTTAACTTTAGATTTTATGTAGGGTGGGCAATATCTATAAACCTTAAATCTTTATATTATCATTTGTTGCTCTTGCCCACCACACGGTAACTTGGAATTGATTACAAATGTTGCCAGATCTCAGTTATGATTTACTTCTATGACAACAGTATTAAACTTAAAGCAACTGACGACGACATTGACGCGATCGCAGTTTTATCAACTGTGTATAGCAAACCCTGATGTACCATTAGAACGTTCGCCCCAGGGATAGTTAATTATCATCAAAATGTGGAAGTTGTGGCGATGCCTGTTGTATTGTCAGGGGAGGAAGTATTGCCAGGGTTTAGTTTAGAAATTCTGTAGGGGCGGGTTTAGGGATTCAATAAACGATATCACCGATAACTTTTCAACAAAACCCGCCCTTTCCCTAGTGTCAAGGGGGCAAAGGAGTCCACACCGCACCACAGACGACCCGACACCCGACGGTGTTGTTCCCGTAGTCTGGGGTATTCCTGAGGCGATACGCACAACGACAGTTCCTGGGAAAGGCGTACCACGAACCACCGCGCATCAGCCGATAATGATTCTCATTTTTATTGTTATCTAATAGCCAAGCTTGACCATCCGACGGCGCACCTTCATAACTATCATGCCAATGATCGAGTGTTACCACAGGTAATGGTAATGCTGTGGCTAAATTCACCTCCAGCCAGGGGGGTATCTCTTCAATTACCAATTGAGAATTGGGAACTCCTGGTGCAAACGCCCCCAGTTGCACGGAAATCCCTGCACCTAAACCACTGCGTCTCCAATAGGATTCGGGTAATAACTGAAGCACTGACACGGGATTCTGATTTGCCCACCGCCGCAACAGAGTCTGGATTTTGCCTGAACGCCAAATATCAGATACACAGTCGCTAACCAGGAGAATTAACCGCCGCCCTGAGGGATCAATCAATTCTTTGGGATTGCGAGGGCGTTGTTTGAGTGTGGCTGAACCCTGTCCCGGCAAGAGATACAATGACTCATCGGCATTAGCATTTAAGCGCCAGGTGCGGACATCGCGAAACGCACCTTGGCGTTCCAACAGCGTTTGCAATTCTGTAATCGTTTCTTGCCAAATTGGGAGAGAACTCGATTCCTCAATAACCAGCGCTAATTCTAACCAGCGTTCGGGTGCAGGTTCTAGCACCGGAATCCAGATATTTTTTTCGGCAATTTGTCGGGCTGTGGCTTCTTCATCCAGAATGGTTTCAGTACGAGATGGGACTTTCCGCATCAGGGGACGAATTGCCCGGGCGATGGCTAAAGGATTCCGCAGGGCGGGGGCGGCTGGCGTTTCAAAGGGAAGGAGTTGAGACGGTGGGGGAGAATCTAGCTGAGGGGATGGAGAAGAAGCAGATGGCGGAGAATGAGAATCAGACTGGGGGATAGAAGCAGGTGGAGGAGAGGGATAGAGTTCAGCGTAGGGTTCGCTAGTCGTAGTAGTTGGCGGATTTATATTTATCGGCGACGTTTCCGGGGAGGAGTCTTCAGTTATGGGGGGTTCAGATAAGGGCGTTTTCGGGATAGATGGAGACTCGGATATAGATTCAGTTTCCCCCATTTGCAGCGCCAACCAAAAGATATCGGCAATCTCTTCTGCCGTAAGTTCTAAGCCAACCTGATTGAGGAGTGCGATCGCCTGTTGAATCATAGAGAATAGAAATCAATGAGCCTCGTAGGGGCGCACTGACGTGCGCCCAATCCCAACCCCAACCTGCACCCAGAAAACTAGATTGAAACGTGCGATCGCCTGTTGAATCATACGGACATTTTACTCCGATGATGGGGAATAATCTTCAGTGATTTGTTGCGAACCATGGATCACAGCAAGTACATCGATTTGCTCGGGTTTAATGTAGTAAATAATCCGATAAGAACCCTCAATCACTTCACGAATTTGTTCCCTCTCAAACTCTGGCACCATTCGACCTGAAGCCGGAAACGCAGCAATCTGTTCCGAACGTCTCGTCAGACGATCAACCATTCGACGCCCATATTGAGGTGAATTTTGGGCGATGTAGGCATAAATCCCGGAAAGATGCTTGACGGCTGTATCTGTCCAAAAAACCTTCACGTTGGTAATCCGAATTGCTGACGCACTGTTTCCACAGAGGTTATTCTACCCGCCTGACTATCCGCAAGTCCCGCTTCTATCGCTACCCTGACATAAATTTCATACATTAAGTCATCCCATGTCGCATTCTCTGGCAATCTATCAATCAATCGTCGTGCCTCTTCTTTTATATTGATGGCTTCCATATTCTGCTCATAGAACGGCTTTCTGGGTCTATTGTAGGCTGAAAATTACCAGGCAAACAAATGCAATGATTTGGCGGCGATTCATTCCCTTCTAAAACCTGAGAATGAGGCTACGTCTGCCCTATTGCTCTCCTCTGTCACGCTTGGGAGACAGGCATAGGCGTGACGGCTGTAGCTTAACTTGACACCAATAACCGACGTGCGCCCACAGAAGCCGATTGAGTCGTGCGATCGCCTGTTGAATCATAGGCACATTGTACAGCAGATTTTCTCTAAACTTCTTTCTTTCCTTCTGCCTTATCCCACTTAAGCTACAATTCCTCTAAAGCCAATCAACAACCTAGTACAAAACTTTATCCCCTATTCTTTTATAGTATGGTTCAAACCATTCAAGCCAGAGATGTCACTCTAGAACAATTAGAAACCTACTTTCAGCTTCAGCGAGTTGACGATGAACAGTTTTTCCCGGAGTGGCAATCCGACTTACCCGAACTCACCGACTGGCAAAAACAACTTCTCGAACAAGTCCGCGCTGGCTATTTCAATTTACTCAAACAACCACCCCTGCTAGAAAAACCCATTAATTTGGCAGTTGTCTCCCCCTTATTATTTATCGGACAATTTTATTTAGCGCCTTTGAATTTAAGAGCCGAGAGCAGTGTCCAAATCTCCGCCCAAGATGAAGAACGAGGAATTCTCGTCAAAGGGAACCTCGACACCTTAGTTTTGAAAGACAAACTTTGGGTGATGGTAATTGAATCAAAACAAGCTCATTTCTCTGTCGAAGCTGGATTAGCCCAAATTCTTGCCTATATGCTAGGAAACCTTAATTCAGAGCAACCTAGCTTCGGTATGATTACGAATGGAGGAAGTTTTCTGTTTCTCAAATTAGTCAAAGCCGCTACCCCTCTGTATGCCATGTCTGATTTGTTTGGAATTGGCAATCGCAAAAATGGTTTAGGTGATGTCTTGAGAATCTTAAAAAAACTTATTCATCTATCATAAGCATTTCCAGATTTATCATTCTTGCCCACCCTACATACTCTTGCTACATACTCTTGCTCCCCTCTCCCACCCTTGGGAGAGGGGTTGGGGGTGAGGGCTATCTAAGGACAGGAATCAATCTTCTGTGCTACTCAAATACTTCAGCAGTTGCTCAACTAACTTGGCTTTTTCTTGACCTGATGGTATCCGTTCACGGGTAAGTAAATAAATCGCATTAAGTAACTGATCCGTAGCTAAATCTCCCTGTTCTCGCTTCTTTAAAAAATGAGCAATCAAACCCTTGGCTTTATCCGCCACTTTTTCACCCAGATGCGCTTTAACAATTCGGGTGAGTTCATCCTGATTGGGTTCCCTCATATTCAGCCGCAGACAGCGACGTAAAAACGGTGGCGGAAAATCTCGCTCTCCATTATTCGTTAAAATCACAAACGGAAAAGCTTGACATCGGACTCGTCCTTTGCTAATAACTGTCTTGAAATCGTTCGCCGTTATCTCCGTCTCATCGCCATAAGCGGTACGAACTTCCACTTGTTCTAATCTGCCAGCAATCCGAACCAACTCCGGAATCTCAAACTCTCCTTCCTCAAAAATATGCAGTAAGTCATTGGGTAAATCAATATCGCTTTTGTCAATTTCATCAATCAGTAATACCCTAGGTTTATCAGAGGGAAGCAAGGCGGTTCCCAAGGGACCTAACCGGATATACTGACCAATCTCCTCTAAGTTATCTTCACCCTTACCTTGGGCATCTTGCAAGCGACCAATGGCATCATAGCGGTAAAGTCCATCGTTGAGATTGGTGCGCGTGGTAATTGACCACCTTAACACTTCTCCTAATTGTAATTCATACGCGATCGCATAAGCCAGTGAGGTTTTTCCCGTTCCCGGTTTTCCAGTGACTAATAGAGGGCGTCGTAAATACAGTGCTGCATTAACGAGTTCAATTTCCTCTGGACGCGCCTGAAACGTAGCCCCCCGTTGCTGCTTTTTGGCGGCGGTAGCACCATCTGCTAGTCCATCAAATTGACGCCAGCTTGGAGGGGGCGGAAGGCGATTTATTTCGCTGTGGGGAGTTCCGGTTCCCTGAAAAATCTGCCAATTTTTTGATTGCTCATTATTCATTGTTTATTGTGATGACTAAAAGCATTATGCCATTAAATTTATCGATTACAATTGTAGGGGCGCACCGACGTGCGCCCGATGACCGACGTGCGATCTTTTCCCGACGTGCGCCCTACGCCCCGCCAAGGTTTTTAAGCTGAATGGTACTGATACCAAGTTGCGTTCTATCATGTCATTCTGAGCGAAGCGTGAAGCGAAGCTATAGCGAGGAACGAGATACGAGAATCTGGACAGATGCTTCGCGTCATTCCGTTTCACTGCATTCTGCTCAGCATGACAGATTCTACTTTAGACTACAACTTGGTATGAATTAAGGTTGGTGGGCAATGCCCACCCTACGATATATCAAGAATGTCGGTGATCCCAAAATGCAAATTCTTAGTGCCATTGTTTTTAAGGTGTAGAATAGTGAATCGTAGGTGGGACGCGATCGGGATCTTCCCACATCAGGGAAAGATGAGAGCCAATATGCAGTCCGCGCAGGTGGGGATGAGACGCAAAAGCCGCTTCCCGTTTTACTTTTATCGTAGTTGGAAGTTCAGAAATACAACACGTTAATAATTGATTTAATTCTTGGGAACAATTTAAATGCGCTAAATTACACCGTACCCATATCGCTAAAGGTATCGCTGTCCCTAAAATCACATTAAAAACGCTTTCTTTTCCCATCGGTTGGGGAACCTTGGCTAGAGTACAGCCAAGAATATCCTCTTTTCTTAACTCAACATAGAGTTGATTCCAAGCACAATCCCCTGAAGCAACAAGTTTAGAGGAAGGGTAATGGTTAAGTCGCTTGAGTCGCTGCCATTTTTTCTGCCAATCTTTCTTTTTGAGACAATAATTTGGTGAAAGTCGCTCCTCAGAACGCACGACAACGCTACATTCCACGCCAAGGGGAATTAACAAATTCTCACTGATCTCAATTTCCCACCGATCAACATCATGATTAAGTAACTGACGAGGTAAGAAAAATTCCAGGGTTAAGTCACTCATCGCACATTTTTGGCTACTTTGAATCAGAATTTCTTTGAGTAACTGGGGAATCTGAGTTAAGGAAACGGGTTCGGCTTCAGTATTGGCTAGAGAAATGGGTTCGTAGTCATAGTTGCTTTCCTGCTGAATCGATGGGTTAGGAATGGCTAACCAGGCTTTGATAAAATAACAATTCTTTTTTTGCTGGCTGGGCTGAATCCATACCATGAGATAGAATTGTTCTGGCTTGGTTTCCGGTTGTATTTGCGTCAGTAATTGGGCAATATCATCAACGTTTTGCTTCAGCCAATCGTGTAACTGTTGACGCAAGGACTGAGGAATTTGATCATCGGCAATTAAATGTGCCACAAACTGATCCATTCGCTTGTACCCACTATCCCCAGAAGGCATATCTTCTAAATCTGCCAACAGTTGTTCGATTGTGGGGGGAATGGCGGGACGAAAATCACTCCAACTGGAAGGGCGAGATGCTAGGTAAGCTGCCTTGATCCGTTGGGTTTTTGGCGGATCAACAGAGGCTAAAATAGCCATAAGGCGCTGGGTTTGAGTCGCCGTCTCTCCCTGTTTTAATCGGTTGAGTTCCTGTTCAATGTGATCAATCTGGTTTGCGATCGCATGAAGCTGTCTTTCCAGGTTATTCTGTTCTTGTGGATTACTTTCACGCCGTTTATTCTGGGCAATCTGTTTGTAATCTGCCTCTAGCTTATTGAGATCAGCCTCAAGCTTTTCAATTTTCAGTTTTGTAGCTCTCGACAGTTTTTTGCTAGACTTGTGTGGCGTTGATTGGGGGACAAAATCCCCTGATTGACCGAGCATCGACCAAGCTTGACTCAACACCTTTGTCGGAATCATAAATGCCGCTTTCACCCCCTCCCGTTGTCGTTCCGCCGCCACCGCCATCCCGACAACTCCCGACAAGGTTTCATCCCATACTGGCGCACCACTAAACCCCGGTTCTACCCGATAACCGGGGACATTAACCGCTTCCATCTGTATCCACCCATTCCCTAATTCCCCTCGCAATACCCCCGTCGCCCAAACGCCATGATTATGTCCACTGGGAAAGCCAAACACGCGCACTGGATGTTGCCAAACGTCGTCGGCTGTCACTAATCGCACGGGTTGCACTCCCGGCGGACATTCACCTTCTAACTTTAATCCGGCAATATCTTCTCCAGCTACTGAAGGATTCACGGGTTGCCAAAACTCTACCCTTGCCTGAATTTTCTTTCCCGGTGCAATTAAAGGAAAATCTAGATCAATCAAACCCGTTGGCACATCGGGGGTACTTGGGGGAATTGTCAGCGCTTGAGCCACCAAATGAGCGCAAGTTAGCACATAATTAGGAGAAACGAGAAACCCCGCTCCAACTACGACTCCATTCGCGTGGGATATACGAATAATCCCAGTTTTAAAGGCATTCAGGTAAGCTGAGTTATCTGCCATCGCGTTTCCTTGACTGAGACTGATTCCACTTCAATGTGATTTCGTAGCTGACTTCGCCACCCACAGAGGTAAAGACAGCGCCTGCATCAGCGGTTAACTTTAGCCCAAACTTGACTTCCACTTCATCAGCAGGTGTGTTGAGATCGTTGAGTTTAGAAATGATCTTAGAGGCGACAGGCTTAATTGTATCCAGTGCCTGATCAAAGGAACGTTGGGCTTTGAGGGCTAATCGCCCCGAGGGTAATGCGACTCGTTCAACCGCCGTCGTTTCGGGTTCATCTACCTCGACTAAGAAGGTGGTGTTGTCGTCTAGGGAAAATTCAACGAGTTGTTTCAATTTTGACCTGGGAAATGGTGTTTTATCTGATTTTATCAGGATTGAACGGAGGAAACAGGTTGTAGGGAACCCAGGCTTGCGCTCGAAAAACTAAGGTGGTGCATTACGCTTCGCTCTCCTCACCCTACTCGAATAGTAAACATGTCACTTTGCCAAGATAATGGTAATAGGAATTGTTCGCGATCGCTCCTGGCATAGTAGCAAATGTTCAGAGCGCCTATTTCTTTGAATTCAGCGTGAAAACAGGCTATTTGAAGTTGTCATTTCTGCCTTGACAGCCCGCTAGGAAAAACTATCAATGTTAGTCTCTAAACCCGCCTATACAAAAAATTAGGTTCCCTTGAGCGAAGGGAAGGGTCAAAACTTCTCTGCCCACATTCCGCTATACTAAACTTTAAACGTAGTCGTTATGAGTTTATTTATATGTCCAACTCTACTGTAGAAAACTTGGTGATTATCGGTTCGGGTCCTGCAGGTTACACCGCTGCCATTTATGCCGCCCGTGCTAACCTTAAACCCTTGATGTTTGAAGGCTTCCAAGCCGGGGGACTTCCTGGCGGTCAGCTAATGACCACCACTGACGTAGAGAACTTTCCCGGTTTCCCCGAAGGGATCACCGGGCCGCAACTGATGGAGCGGATGAAAGCCCAAGCCGAACGCTGGGGAACGGAGTGTTATACCGAGGATGTCACGTCTGTGGATTTGAGTCGGCGTCCTTTTATTATCCGTTCTGATGAACGAGAAGTCCAAGCCCACAGTATTGTAATTGCCACCGGCGCCACCGCCAAACGTTTAGGACTCCCCAGTGAAACCCAATTCTGGAGTCATGGGATCTCCGCCTGTGCGATTTGCGATGGTGCGACTCCCATTTTTCATGGTCAATCCCTAGCCGTGGTGGGTGGGGGTGACTCGGCGGCTGAAGAAGCGGTGTACTTAACTAAATATGGGGATCATGTGCATTTATTAGTGCGCCGCGACCAACTGCGGGCATCGAAAACCATGCAAGATAGAGTATTAAATAACTCCAATATTACCGTTTACTGGAATACGCAGGCGGTGGATGTGTTTGGCGAAAATGGTCGGATGAGTGGAGTCAAACTCCGCAACAACCAAACAGGTGAGGAGAACGAGTTACAGGTTAAAGGATTATTTTACGCGATCGGTCATAGTCCCAACACCTCCCTGTTCCAAGGACAACTCGACCTAGATGACGTGGGCTATGTTATTACCAAACCGGGTTCAGTTGAAACCAGTGTAGAAGGGGTTTATGCGGCGGGTGATGTGCAAGACCATGAATTTCGCCAAGCGGTTACGGCGGCGGGAACGGGCTGTATGGCTGCCATGTTAGCGGAACGCTGGTTGTCTGCCAATAACCTGATTCAGGAATATCACCAGAAACCCGAATCTGAACCACCTACCCAGACGGCTGACGAGAAACCGACAGCAGACACAGAAGCAACCTTTGATAGTAACAAGACACGGCATGTTGGCGGTTATGCTCTACGCAAACTCTTCCACGAGAGCGATCGCCTGATTATGGTTAAGTATGTTTCACCCAACTGTGGTCCGTGCCATACCCTGAAGCCAATTCTAAATAAAGTGGTGGATGCATATTTGGGCAAAATCCACTTTGTCGAGGTCGATATTGAAGCGGAACCCGAAATCGCTGAAAATGCCATGGTTACTGGAACACCCACGGTACAATTTTTCAAAGACAAAGAAATCGTGGATCAACTTAAGGGTTTAAAACAAAAAAGCGAATACCGTCAGATGATTGAGAAGTACCTACCTGCCGAAGTTTCAGCAGCTAGATAAGTTGCAGGTACGGGAGTTGTAAATACACGCCTAGCGACTTGCGATGAAAACCTACGGTGAGAAATCAACAGTCGCGTTATCGTGTGAGTAAATGAACTAACCCTGAGTTTGACGAACTCATAAGTTGGTACTCAGGTTTGATAGAGTGAATTAGCAATGAGTGCTATGACTGAATCCGTCCTTCATCAACATACGATTGAGTCCCCCGATCGCAACCAAGCCAGGGATCGTACCCGCCGCCTTGTTTGGAAAATCGCGATCGCTACGTTGCTGTTGATGGCAGTAGGGAGTGCGACGCGGGTGATGAATGCTGGACTCGCTTGTCCGGATTGGCCCCTGTGCTATGGACAGTGGGTGCCAAGTCAGCAGATGAATTTTCAAGTCTTTTTGGAATGGTTCCATCGCCTCGATGCGGCATTAATTGGCGTCAGTACAATCGCCCTAATGGGTTTGTCGTGGTGGGATCGCCGTTTTTTACCCAAGTGGCTGCCTTGGGCGGCAACATTTGCCTTGGGTTTAATTGTGTTTCAAGGCGTCTTGGGTGGCTTAACCGTTACCGAACTGTTACGGTTTGATATTGTGACGGCTCACTTGGGTACAGCTTTGTTGTTTTTCTCCACCTTACTGATTATTGGTACTGCCCTGATGCCTTACAAGGGTACGGGATCAGTTGGACGCTTACCCTGGCTGGGTTTGATGGCAGCTATTCTGGTTTACTTACAAAGCTTGTTGGGAGGGTTGGTGGCGTCCCGTTGGGCGTTACATCAATGCTTGGGCGCGTCTCAACTTTGCACCGTGATGAATAGTCATATTGCGGGTGTAGTCCCAGCTACGTTAGTCACTTTAACCCTGGTTATTTTGGCATGGCGCACACCTGCCCTCCATCCCCTGTTGCGACAGTTGGCAAATCTGGCAGGTGGATTAGTAATTTTACAGATTATTCTGGGAGTGGCAACGTTCTGGTTACACCTACAGGTGGAACCCCTAACCGTGTCTCATCAAGCTGTAGGTGCTGCATTACTGGGAGATTTGATTGTCTTTACCGTTTTGGCATTACGCGATCGCACCACTGGGTTAGCGGTAGAAAAAGTAGGTGGGGACAATTAAAGTGAAGATTGTCATTTGTCATTTGTCATTTGTCATTCGTCATTTGTCATTTGTCATTCGTCATTTGTCATTCGTCATTTGTCATTCGTCCTTTGTAAATTCTCCCCCATCTTCCCCATCTTCCCCATCTCCCCCATCTCCCTCATCTTCCCCATCTCCCCCACTCACCCGCCCCTAAAGCATAAAAGCGGCGATTGTGTCAAAGTGTTAATGATTGTACATAGTGTTTCAAAAGGAACTGGTGTTTAATGATTGGGACAACTATATCCAGTCAACATGAAAACTTCCGGCAAGTGATGCAGAGCTACTACCAACTCACAAAACCTCGCATTATTCCTCTGCTGTTGATTACGACAGCCGCCGGGATGTGGATGGCATCTGAGGGGCAAGTTGATCCTTTGTTACTACTCATTACCCTGGTTGGAGGAACCTTAGCCGCTGCTTCGGCTCAAGTCCTCAACTGCATTTATGATCGCGATATAGATTATGAGATGCTACGCACCCGTAGCCGTCCAATTCCCTCAGGGCGGATACAGACTCGTGATGCCTTGTTATTCGCGATCGCTCTCGGATCAGCATCGTTTACCCTATTAGCCGTCTTTGCCAATCTTCTAGCTGCATTATTGGCAATGTCGGGCATTATCTTCTACATGGGGATTTACACCCACTTACTCAAACGCCATACACCCCAAAACATCGTGATTGGCGGTGCAGCCGGGGCAATTCCAGCACTGGTGGGTTGGGCGGCGGTGACGGGAGAGTTGAGTTTACCCGCCTGGTTACTGTTTGCCGTCGTCTTTTTGTGGACTCCTCCCCATTTCTGGGCGCTGGCTTTGATGATTCGCGAGGATTATGCCAAAGTGGGGATTCCCATGTTGCCAGTGGTAGCAGGTGAAGAGTCTACAACCCGTCAAATCTGGGCTTACACGTTGTTAGTTGTTCCCGCGTCGCTGTTATTCATTTATCCGTTAGGAGTATCGGGTGTGGTGTATGGTGCGATCGCGCTGGTGTTGGGTAGTGTTTTTCTGCAAAAAGCATGGCAGTTATTACAAAGTCCCACCAATAACCAACTGGCGCGAGGGTTGTTTAAGTATTCGATTCTGTACATGATGCTCTTATGTACTGGCATCGTGGTGGATAGTTTACCGATTACCCAGCAACTCTCGACGGCTTTAGCTGACAATTTGCAAACCTTGGTGAGTGCGATCCCGTTTTTGCCGTTTCCGGTTTAAGGAAATTATCGAACTGTGGTAGAGACGTTCCGCTGGAACGTCTCTACTAAATGATTAGTGCTAACTGGTGTCCGAGGTGATAAAATCACGACTGACGCAACCACTCTATATATATTAGTTAAGGTGCGTTACGCTACGCTCTCTCCACCCTACATATTGAGCCTTTGCCTAAGTCCTAAAAATGTTAGAATTTCAGCAAGCTCCTGATGCAAGAGGCTAGGCAGCATGACGAAGATTGAAGTTGAACTTGACCAACAAACCCTTGAAAGTGCCAAGCTTTTGGCAGAGTCTCGGCAAAGTACAGTATCGGAACTGATTGCAGACGTTATCAAACTACTGATCCGGCAAAAAAGAACAAAAGATCCTTGGTTAGGACTAGTTGCTGATGAACCGGAACTTGTTGGTGAGATACTTGAAGAAGCCCTAAAAAATCGGAGAGTACAGTTATTCAACGAAAAAATTGGAAAAGGCACTGCTTGACACAGACATTTTGTCTGAAATTTTTAGGAGAATTAATCAAAGGGTTATAGCTAAAGCTACTGCTTATCGTGCTGTTTTCGGTTGCTACACAATTTCGGTTATTACCGTTAGGTTATCCTTTGAGATTAGATAATTGGCGAATTTAAATCGAAAGGTTTAGTCTAATTTTTATTTATTTTTCTGGCAGACAACGATACAGTTTATATTTATATTCCCCTGCCCACGATCCATAAGACCGATCGCGAAAACAATGCTGCGCCTCTAAATCAACCGTAGTCCGAAAATCCACTAACCATAAATCGAAGGGGCGTGGTAGTTCAGTTAACGTGTTCTGCAAGCGTGCGATCGCGTCTGTATAGGTTCTGGTTTGGGGATCGCGATCCGCTAGGAAAAATTGGGCAGATGCAGTTCTATCCGTTTCAGAACCCTTCCTATCCGATAACCGTTTAAATTCCCAAGCTAACCCCATCAGTCGTCCGGTTTGTCCATGATGCTTGTGAGTGGTGGCGATGAATACGGCAGATTGAGACGCCTCTTGGATTACAGGGGCAAGTAAATCGGGACGGTGATTTTGTAAGTACCCTAAATTCCCAATTGCGGTGAATCCTCCCATTAATCCCATCAGCCAAATCATTGCCACAATTGCTTTGCCATGCTTTAGCCTAGAAGCTGAATCAAATGTCACCTGCTGCCAAACTCCAGCCAGCATCCCCGCTAATAACAGGATCACAGCCGGAAAGTAAACAAACTGAAACCGCGCCCCTAGAGTTAAGTCCATACCTAAACCGTAGGTGATGCCCAAGATTAACGCGATCGCACTCCCTAAATATACCCACAAAATCTGCAAGGCTAAACGGCGATCAGGAAAGTGCTGTTGGAGTTTCCAGCCATTACCGAGTCTCGGTATCAGGCTAACTACAAATAACACCGTTACGATACCGGAGATTACCACGATCCAAATCGGCAGAATAGTTGTAGCGGTGGGAAGCAACAGGATCATACTCAGCCCCCAAATAAACAGCCGCCCGATGGGTGCTAACCATTCACGAGTCAGATCCCCATCAGCGATCCAGGCTGTGGGTTCGCTACCGTAAATACTGTATAAAGTCGGTAGCCAGACTATACATCCGATCAGCGTTCCTCCAGCAACGGCATAAATACGCCGCCAATGCGATCGCACCAAACTCTGAGGATCTTTCCTTCCCTGTTGCCAAGCCTGCGTCAACAGCACCACCCCTTCCGCACAGAGGGTTAAGCTGAAAAAATAATGTGTGGCGATTCCCAAACTATTGACACCCACCCATACTAATCCGATCCCCCTAGATAAGGGTTGATCGCGGTGGATGGCTTGAATCGCCACGACTAAACAGGATAGAGACGCAACCACCAATAAAATTGCCAGGGTGTAATGACGTGCATCTTGGGCGAGGAAAATCCCATAAGGTGAAACCGCCATCATCGCAGCGGCGATTTGACCGACTAACCGGGAATCAAACGCCAAATACCCCAAACCGAATAGGCTAGGAATCGCCGCAATTCCTAATAATGCCGAGAGCGATCGCGCCCCCCATAAGGATACCAATCCGTCATCGGTGGGAAAGACCTTTATCCACAAATGGGTTAAGACAAAATAAATCGGTGGATGTGTACTTTCTTGCCTTAAATGGTTGACAACTGAACCAATATCTGAATCAGATACAGGATGCAAGGGATAGAGCAAGAGATCCGCACCCATCCACTGATTCAGTGGCACAGTTTGAAAACTGTTGCCTAAACTAAAGACCATCGTGGCGAACTCATCAGTCCATGGGGGTAGAGACACCAAACGACTCAAGCGCAGAATTGCACCAAGGGATATCCATAACACGAGTAGCCCAAAGTGCAACCAATGTCGTTGTTGTTTAGGGTTCATTGTTCATGGCAATTAATACACCAAGGCTTGAAGCCAAGCAAAAAGCGATACCTGACGATGAAGTCCAGATATCGCGTTTTAGCTTAGGAAATAGTTTCAAGCTTCCGGGATAAGGCAATCAATAGGCGATCGCATTTCTTTGTGGCTTTTCTACTCAGGAGACTCAGTGGGAGACTCAGTGGGAGACTCAGCCGGAGACTCTATGCCGTCTCCACCGTCTGCTGGAGGTTCATCTATGCCTGCGTCATTTTGGCAAGCGCCCAAACTAGCTCCCAAAGCCAATACCAGCAGCAAACTCAGTAATTTCTTAGTCATACACTCCCCTTTGTGTTAAAGACTGCGTCAAATCAGACTTTACGCTAGCTTACTATAACTTTATACTTTTAACACGACTACTTGTTTTTTCCCTTAATCCAGCTAGACTCTCCCAACGGGTACATAATTGTTAATATAGGGTTTTTTTGGCGGTTTAGCCTATAAAATCAGGACAAGCCGTCAAGGTGGGTGCGGAGGATTGTTTAAGGAATGCATTGTGTTTTCTAATTTTTATCACGCTTTTCAATCGATCCAAGCTTGGATCAAGTATCCCCCAAGGCAAGCAGCACTAACCCAAAAAATCGTTGATCGCATCCGTAATTCCCTGGAATTGCAAGTTGTTGTGCAAACAGCCGTAGACGAAATTGCGGCGTTGCTTCGACTTGATTGTTGTAGTTTTTTCTGGTATTGGGAAGAACGGGGGCAAGTTGAGATTGTCTGCGAACGCCGTCAGGATGAGGATCAGCCCTCGTATTTGGGAGAGTATCCCCTAGAATGTTTTGGTACTATGGCTTGGGCGATCGCCGAAGGGAAACGGATCGTTAATCGTGGCACAGCGCACTTGACACCCACAGGACTACGGTGGAGAATGCAACAGCTTTTACAGAAATCCTCTGCCAATCCCCCATCACTCATTCCCAATTCCTCCCTCTGGGAATATAAAGCAAGCTTGTTGATTCCCGTCACAGGTAAAGAAAACGGAATTGGGTTTATTGCTTGTCTTTGTGAGCAACCTCGGTTTTGGGCAACTCCAGAAATTCAATTTTTAGAGTCGATCGCGGAATCCTTAGAAATTGGTATCCGTCAAGCTCAACTCTATGAACAAACCCAGAAACAAGCCATTCGTGAGCAAATCGTTAATCATATTACCAGCCAAACTCGCCAGAGTTTTGATCCCCAGACCATATTAACGGAAGCGATTAGCCATCTGTGTTCAGCGTTGGAAGTGGATCGATGTTTGGTGCATTTAGTCGAGGATTACCAAACTTCAGATCTGCCAGCCGCCAACCCAGAAACCGCGATCGCAATCAGTAACGGTGAGTCATTACACCAAGATCATCTCTATGAGGTGTATCGCCAACCCTTTGCCCCTTGCAAGGATACATTCAATCCCCACGGTCCAATTACGCAGTGGATTATTCAGCACCGACGGGCGGTAGTGATTCCTGATGTGACCCAAGATGAGCGAATTGATGCCCACAACGAAGAATACCAACATGCCCAAATCAAATCCTCATTAGTGGTTCCGGTGCAAGCCCATGGCAAACTCTATGCCATTTTGTACATCAATCAATGTGCTTACATTCGCTATTGGTCAAAACACGATCAAGAACTGGCACAAGCCGTCGCCGATCAGCTAGCGATTTCTCTGCAACAGGCGTATTTATATACCCGCACCCAGCAACAAGCGGCACATAATGCCATGCAAGCCCAAAAACTGGCAGAAATGATTGAAGAACTGCGGCTGACCCAAGTCCAACTGATTCAAAGTGAAAAAATGTCCAGTTTAGGCAGAATGGTGGCTGGGGTGGCTCATGAAATCAATAATCCCATTAGTTTCATCTATGGCAATATTCCTTACTTAGAAAATTATGTCAATGACTTGCTGCGTTTAGTGCAAGCCTACCAACGTGAATATGCGAACCCCTCACCGACACTGGCAAACATCTTGGAGGAAGTGGAAATTGACTTTTTAAGCAAGGATTTACCGAAAATTTTGCAATCCATGCAATCAGGCACCCAGCGAATTCAGGAAATCGTACAGTTATTGCAGAGATTTTCGCGGCACAACGAAGCCTCCTTGAAACTGATTGATATCAACGCGGCATTGGAAAATACGTTGTTAATCCTGCACAACCAATTCATCAATACGATTACCATAGAACGGCATTATGATAACCTCCCTCATATCGAATGTTACCCTAAGCCGATCAATCAGGTATTTCTCAATCTGCTGACGAATGCCATTGAAGCACTCAATCGTTCGCCCAATTCTGATAAGATGATTACCCTGCGAACGCAATGGAAACCGAGCATCCATTCCTCGGATGAGGATCGGGTACAAATTAGTATCGCTGACAATGGTGTAGGCATTAATCCAGACGTTATCTCAAGTATCTTTGAGCCATTTTTCACAACCAAAGCCGTTGGAGAAGGTCGAGGTTTGGGTTTAACCGTGAGCTATCAAACCATTGTTAATCAACATCAGGGGCAACTAGACGTGCGATCGCAACCGGGTCAAGGGACTGAGTTTATTTTGCAAATCCCAGTGCGCCATCATCATGCCCTAAAATCAAGTCCCTCGTCCTCTCAATCCCCCACCTTTTCGTGGGGGGCTACCCCTTCAACGAAGTAAGGGGTAGGGGATAGCGGAATGACAGGGGAGATGGCGAAGATGGAGGAGTTAACTCACGCGCCATGCCCTCGAAGGTTGTGAAAAGTCAAAACCAGGTTCCCTAGAACAAGCGCGTTGGGTCAAAACTCAAAATTTAAATATCTGCAAAACGCTTATGAATGCTGTCTCTCGTTCTGTTCCAATTCAACGTCATCCTTCTCGCCAAGTTCCGGTTCACTCGAGGATGCGGTCATCTCGATCAAGCCCTGTGTCCCCCTTGGCGTCTAGAACCAGTCGCCAAAAGGTAGAAAGGCTTGACACCTCACGAGAACGGACTCCTGGTTGGTTGCGATCGCTGATGATCCTGCAACGCGGTTCGGATGTGATCACGCTGATCCTGGGTATTGTGACACTAACCATTTATTCCTGGACTGTATATACCCAGCAGCAGTGGACGCAAGAATACCGAAAATTGGGAACGCTCCAGCGGAATGAGCGTGATCTGACAACAACGAATGAAATCATCAAAGATCAACTCGCTCAACAAGCGGAACGCCCTGCCACAGGTTTGGTAACACCTACTACTGCCAATACCCTTTTGCTCTCTCCGGCACCTCAGCGGCCATTCCAGGAATCTCCGAATCAGACATCTGACCAAGAAACCCTGGCAAAGACTCCTTTGGGATATTGAGGAAGCAGAGGGGCAGAGGGGCGGAGGGAAACAATATATTGCGCCTAGCGAATCTCTAAACTTCTGTTGGGCAAGATGAGTGATCGAATGCAAAATTCAAAACTCAAAACCAGGTTCCCTATGAGCGAAGCGAAGGGTCAAAACTCAAGACGCGCCATGGCGCGTCTCTACACTCAACATTCAACATATTTTCAGCGCCCTGGGTTTAGATTGCTGCTAATTTGGGTAATCCTGATGACAGGGAGTTTTGGGCTTTTATTCAATTTATATCGGCTGCAAGTCGTCAATTCACCTAGCTTGGAAGAAAAAGCAAGGCAACAGCAGATGATTTATATGCGCCCGTTTATTCCGCGTCGTCCAATAGTTGACCGTAATGGTAATGTTTTGGCGGTGGATCGGCGCGTCTATACCCTTTATGTTCATCCTAAACTGTTTAAGTTATCCAAAGCCACTATTGCGACTCAGCTAGCGCCAATTCTGGACAAGTCGTCTACTGACTTGGAAACGCTATTTAATAAAAGAAATACGGGGATTCAAGTTAGCGGATCATTAACGGAAGATACAGCGAACAAAATTGCTCAATTAAGTTTGGATGGACTTGAACTGATTCCCAAATATTCTCGCCTTTATCCTCAGCAAGAGTTAGCCGCCGATGTGGTTGGGTACGTCAATGTTGATCATCAGGGTCAGGCAGGAATTGAGTATTCTCAGGAAAAATTATTAGAACGAGAAATTCGCACGCTGCGAATGAGTCGGGCAGGTAATGGTACATTGATGCCAGATCATATTCCAGAAGGGTTTCTCCACTCAGATGATCTGCGGTTACAACTGACTCTAGATAGTCGGTTACAACGTGCGGCACGTTCTGCCCTCAAGCAAAAAATTAAGGAATTTAATGCCAAACGAGGTACTGTAATTGTTATGGATGCTTTGGATGGTTCTTTGTTGGTATTAGTTTCAGAACCAACCTATAACCCGAATCAATATTCGACCTCTGACATTAGTTTGTTTAAAAATTGGGCATTGGCAGATTTGTATGAACCGGGTTCCACATTTAAGCCTTTAAATGTAGCGATCGCGCTGGAATCTGGGGCGGTTCGTCCTGATAGTTTATTTAATGATACGGGTTCGATTCAGATCGGTCGGTGGCCCATTGCCAACTATGACAAAAAAGCCCATGGCATGATTAATCCAGCACAAATCCTGCGACATTCCAGTAACGTGGGCATGGTGCGGATGATGCAACAAATGAAACCGGAGGTTTATTATGGTTGGCTAGAACGATTGGGATTGGGGCAGAAACTGGAAACAGATTTGCCCTTTGAAAGTGCCGGACAGCTCAAAAATCAGCGGAAGTTTACCAGTTCCCCCATCGAACCTGCAACAACAGCGTTTGGTCAAGGCTTTTCCCTAACGCCGCTTCAGCTTACTCAACTCCATGCTACGTTAGCTAATGGGGGTAAGTTGGTTATGCCTTATATGGTACAAGGACTTTTTGATAGTCAAGGTCAGCTATATTGGCAACCACGCCTGAGTGTACCCCGCCCCATCTTCTCACCAGAAACCAGTCAGAATGTTCTGGAAATGATGGAAACTGTGGTTAGCCAAGGAACGGGAAAAACGGCTCAAATTTCAGGGTATCGAGTGGCGGGGAAGACGGGAACGGCTCAGAAAGCTAGTCCCACGGGGGGGTATTTTACCAATGCAAAAATTACCAGCTTTGTGGGAATTCTCAGTGTGGATTCTCCCCGTTATGTGGTGATGGCGGTGGTGGATGAACCGAAGGGAAATGCCTTTGGCTCTACGGTAGCTGCACCGATTGTCAAGTCAGTTATGGAAGCTTTAATCGCGATCGAGCAAATTCCGCCAAGTCAGCCAACAGTGGCGACAGAATAACGTCAGAACCTGTTTCTTGAGAGTTCCTACGGATTGGACTCAGGAGTCATAAGGGGAGCAGGAAGCGTCGGAAACTTGGTGCTCCCTTTGTGACACATTTGGATTTGTTAGCGGTTGGATAAGTAGACATATCGCTGCTGGTGGATAATTTCAAGTCGGGATAATGCCTCTGGTGTATAGCGTTGGGCTTCAATGCAGATTGATTGCCATAGGCGATCGAGGGCGTCAAGGTGGGGAGAGTAGCGTATAAGCGTGCGACAAGCGGCAATCCACTGTTCAATTTGGCGGTAGCTGACGAAGTAACCACCGATTCCTTTGATATGTACCCAGAGGACGTTATGCCATTTTTCCCAGTTGAGGATACGCTCTTGGGGGATTCTCAGGAGTTTGGCGATTTGGCCAAGGGTGATGACGAAGGTTTTGGGGTTGATGCGATGGCGTATGGGTTGCATGGTAGATTATTGCTCGTGAATGGCTTGGCGGTTGAAACCACAGCTATACAAACCAAACCTGACGGGAGCAGGTTCAAACTTCATTGACACTCCCACGGCTTAAAGCGCGTGGGATTCTACATTCATCGTCAGAACTTGCTCTACCAGGCTTGCGCCAAGTAGCGTAGAGGCTCCAACTCCTGTAGCGTTACTTCGGGATTGCCCATCCCTAGATTTTGCCTTG
>NZ_JAVKBY010000158.1:0-27886 GCF_040222985.1 Coleofasciculus sp. F4-SAH-05 | reverse complement strand
GCGTGTAGCTGCCAACCGCAAGGTAGCCAAGCTAAAAGGCAAACCTGTTAAAAGATTTGCCCCAAGCAGCATGGACTGTGACAAAGACTTGTTTCGCTTCCGAGAACAAGACTGGACGGTAAGCCTTGCAACTACTCACGGTAGAGAGCGAGTTGAATTAAAAGTCGGCAACTACCAAAGAGGAAAACTCAAACAGAGAAACCCGACTTCTGCTCAACTGTGCAAGCATCGCGATGGTCAGTTCTACCTGCACATCCAAATTAAAGACGAAGCTCCCGACTCATCCGTGAAAGACTTGGTGATAGGTATCGACTTGGGACGCCGAGATATTGCAGTTACATCAGAGGGCAAAAAGTGGGACGGATTGCACATTCAGTCAGTACGAGATAAGTTTTATCAAGTTAGGGCGTCTCTCCAGAAAAAAGCCTCGAAAGGCACAAGAACAACTCGGCGTAGATGCCGGGAAGTTTTGAAACGGCTGTCGGGGAGGGAGAGACGTTATCAACAATGGCTCAATCACAACATTTCCAAATCAGTGGTCAGACGAGCAGTTGAGTATAGTGCCTCTATTGCTATAGAAGACCTTACGGGAATCAGGGAAAGAACCAACCAGCAACCCAGGAACAAAACAGAACGCAGACGCTCAAATTCATGGGCATTTTATCAACTGCGAATGTTTGTTGAGTACAAAGCTATTGGCGCTGGTGTTCAAGTTATCCCAATCCCCCCTGCCTATACTTCCCAAATATGTCACAATTGCCTACACATTCACCCGGTAAAAGGAAAGTCTTACCGTAGTGGCAAGACTTTCAAATGTGGGCATTGTGGTTGGCATGGAGATGCCGACTTTAATGGAGCCAATAATATTGCACTTGTGGGGCTGTCTATAAACCAGCCTGGAGGCACGGGGTTATCGTGCAAGCTAAGCCGAACTATTAAGTATGTTCAGCGTTCGACTGAGCGCTCACGCCGAAGTCTTAGCTTGTTCAATGACTGAGCGGGCTACTAAAAACCCAGACCTCAGCTCTTAGCAGGTCTGGGTAGTTTATTAACAAAGGAAATTAAGCCAATGTCAGATAACCTGAGAAGTCAAGTCGTTACCCAAGGTGTGCAGCGATCGCCAAATCGTGCCATGCTTCGTGCTGTCGGTTTTAGCGATCGCGACTTTACCAAGCCAATTGTTGGGTTAGCGAATGGGTATAGTACAATCACGCCCTGTAATATGGGCATCAATGATTTAGCGCTAAGGGCAGAAGCCGGATTAAAACAAGCGGGGGCAATGCCGCAAGTCTTTGGTACGATTACCATTAGCGATGGTATCTCTATGGGAACCGAGGGGATGAAATATTCCCTGGTGTCACGGGAAGTGATTGCTGACTCCATTGAAACCGTCTGTAATGGTCAAAGTATGGATGGGGTGCTGGCAATTGGTGGCTGTGATAAGAATATGCCTGGAGCGATGATTGCGATCGCGCGGCTGAATATTCCTGCCATCTTTGTTTATGGGGGAACCATTAAACCCGGACATCTGGATGGACAAGATTTAACCGTTGTCAGCGCCTTTGAAGCGGTGGGACAACATAGTGCGGGTAAGATTACTGAAGAACAACTGGTAGCCGTCGAACGAAACGCTTGTCCCGGTGCAGGTTCTTGTGGCGGAATGTTCACCGCCAACACCATGTCCTCGGCATTTGAAGCCATGGGAATGAGTTTACCCTATTCCTCAACAATGGCAGCCGAAGATGCCGAAAAAGCGGATAGTACAGAAAAATCGGCGTTTGTTCTGGTTGATGCGATTCGTCAGCAAATTCTACCCCAACAGATTTTAACTCGCCAAGCTTTTGAAAATGCCATTTCGGTAATTATGGCAGTGGGTGGATCAACGAATGCGGTACTGCATTTACTGGCAATTGCGCGGGCGATCGGGGTAGAGTTAACTCTGGATGACTTTGAAACGATTCGCGCTAGAGTTCCGGTTCTGTGTGATCTTAAACCCAGTGGCAGATATGTGACCACGAATTTACACCAGGCTGGTGGTATTCCCCAAGTGATGAAAATGCTGCTAGTCCATGATTTATTACAGGGTGATGCATTAACGATTACCGGGAAAACCGTAGCGGAAGTATTAGCTGATGTACCCGATGAACCGCCCCCGGATCAAGATGTAATTCGTCCCTGGGATAATCCCATGTATAGCCAAGGACACCTGGCGATTTTAAAAGGAAATTTGGCAACCGAAGGCGCGGTGGCAAAGATTACCGGGGTGAAAACGCCCCAAATCACCGGTCCTGCGCGTGTGTTTGAATCCGAGGAAGATTGTTTGGATGCAATTTTGGCGGGTAAGATTCAGGCGGGAGATGTGATTGTGGTGCGGTATGAGGGACCCAAAGGAGGTCCAGGAATGCGGGAAATGTTAGCGCCCACGTCAGCGATTATTGGTGCGGGGTTAGGGGATTCGGTGGGATTAATTACCGATGGTCGCTTTTCTGGGGGGACTTATGGTATGGTAGTCGGTCATGTTGCCCCAGAAGCTGCCGTTGGAGGTGCGATCGCGTTAGTCGAAGAAGGGGATTCGATTACGATTGATGCTCCGGCGCGATTATTACAGATCAATATATCTGATCAGGAACTGCAACAACGCCGCGCCAAGTGGCAACCTCCCAAACCCCGATATACCAAAGGAGTGCTGGCGAAATATGCCAAATTAGTGTCCTCTAGTAGTATAGGTGCGGTGACAGATTTGAATTTGTGATTCCTTGGGCAATGTAGAGACTCCTCATGCTACGTCTCTACATTTAGCTGGTGGGTTGGTTAATTTTCTTTTTTCGTGCAGAATTGTTAAACTATAAAATAATTGTAATATTTTGTAGCGATTTTGGGATTAGAAGCCCATTTAACAGTAATAGATTATGGCAGATAGAACAACAACCAAAAATAGAAGCACTCAAGCTGAGACACAACAAGCGCTAGCGAGACGAAATCAAAATGTAACCGCGCTGGATGTTCAGCCTTTACCGAATAATCGTCCGATTGCGGCTAATGCGACTGAATCGAGTGATGAACTCATGGGCTATTTGGACTAATTCACTATTGGTTAGACATGAATACTACCGATTTCCTCACTGGAGATCGGTGTTTTTTTAAGTCGTTGCTGGTTTTTCCACGGGAACCAATTGTCCATTAATTTTTTGGTAACGAGTTCCGCGATAGACAAACTCTAGAGTTTGTTTAATTGAGGGTAAACTTGCTGGTGTCCCTTGATCAGACAATCCCAGAATTTTAGCTAACTCTTGATCGGATAGTTCATTGGATTTATATCGCACAAAGCCATCAACAACTGTGGTGAGTTGTTCAACGGAAAAGTCAAACCCATGTTGAGCCGCAAATTTCACCACTAACGGGGCGCGATCGCCGATTAACGCAGCGGCTTCTTGCTGATCCAATTCGGCATGGCTACTAATATCGCCGTCACCGACTCCCAATAATGCTCCTAATTTTTGTTTAATTTCGGGATCGTCAGCCGTTTTCTGCATAAATTGCAGGACATTGGGTGTAGAATTCACCGATTCGTGTACGGGGACTAGCTTGCCATTAATGCGTTTATAACGAGTCCCTCGATAGACATAGTCTAAGGTTTTGTTAATCGAGGAGATACTTTCTTTTGTTCCCTGATCTAGGTTCGATACACAAATCATCTTTGAGAAATCGTTAGCCGATATTTCGCCTGATTGATACTGTTGAAACGCATCTACCGTTGTTCTTAAGTCTTCAACGGAAAAGTTAAACCCCTGCTGGGCGGCAAACTGAACAACTAATGGAGCGCGATCGCCCGTCAAGGCGTCGGCTTCGGCTTCATCGAGTTCCATTTGACTACTGATATCTCCATCACCAACCCCCAACACTGTCGCTAATTGTTGCTGTAAGCCCTGATCTTCAGATGTCTTGTGCATAAATTCCAGAACACTGGGCGTAGAATTAGTGGGTTGGATAACAGGAACGAGTTTGCCATTAATTCGTTGATAGCGAGTTCCCCGATAGACAAATTCTAATGTCTTTTTAATCGAGGGAATACTCTCTTTTGTTCCTTGATCGAGGTTGGATAATCCAATGCGTTGCGAGAACTCTGCTTCAGAAAGTTCTCCTAACTGATATCGCCCAAACGCATCAACAACAGTTCTTAAATCGTCAACAGAAAAATTAAACCCCTGCTGGGATGCTAATTTGACGACTAGAGGAGCGCGATCGCCCGTCAAGGCGTCGGCTTCGGCTTCATCGAGTTCCATTTGACTACTGATATCCCCATCACCAACCCCGATCAATTCCCCTAGGCGTTGCTGTAGTTGTTCATCTTCTGCGGTTCTCCGCATAAATTGCAAGGCTTTTGTGGTTGTCATCTAACTTATCCAGGTCGCAATTCTTATAAAGGGAAAATTTTACCTGAATTCCATCACTATTCAATAACTTTTAACAACTCTTAAACCTATTGGGTTAAAGTTTTGTTATTTTCCTGAAATAATGTTCATTGTGAACAGATTAAAGAGGTGAATAATGCATAGCCGACAAGGAGAGAGGCTTTGATTTTTTTCATTACCCTAAAAAAGTTGGCTCTCCTCGACTGGTTATAGCAAATTTAATCTTATATTAGTCACCCGGAATGTAAATGACTTTCACCCTGATTGAGGAATTACAGTTATTAAATTCTTTTGAAAGTGGACAACTTGAGGTTATCTCTGGCGCTGTAAAATCTCCATCACTACCCGTTCAGCCGATTCCAACGCCGCCTCCATCCCCGGTGATGCGATCGCGGTATGCTCCCCGGCAAAGTGGATGCGTTGCCAAGGTTTTTGCATCTGGGTTTGAAATACCTGGATTTGTCCCGGTGCAAAATAAGCATAAGCGCCTAAAGAAAAGGGATCGCTTCCCCAAGTCACGACACGAGTAATCTCGACATTTCCTGCGGTTTGGGGACGCATCTGTTTTAACTGAGCCTTTACCTGTTCCTCGACTTCCCTAGCCGATAATGCGTCTAATTTATCAGCATTTTCCCCATTTGCCCAACCGACTAAACCTTGTACCTTTCCGGTTTCATCCTTAACCGGAAAAACCAGTTCCAAAAACGAATCTGTCCACATATTCACCGGATAGCCATCAGCTTCCCAGAATGGCTCACGTACTGACAAATGAATCTGGGTGACTTTAGTATAGGGTAACTGCTCTACCGCTTCTTTTTGTTCTGCCTCTAACGGGGGATAAATGGGAATCTGACGTAAGACAGAAAACGGTAATGTACAGATGGCATAATCGGCAGTAAAGGATGAGCCATCGGTACAATAAACCTTAACACCTGTGTCTTGAGAGTAAATCGCTTCTACTACCTTCTGGGTGTAAAGTGGAGACGTCAGAGAAGCAGCGATTTTTTCAGGGAATCGACTGTTTCCCTCTTTCACCCTGATTGAGGAACGCGATCGCGTTTTTGCCCTTTGATCATTTCGCAATCCCCATAATGCGGAAGCGCTTTCAATACTATTCATTGAAAAGGGATAAACATTCATCAGCCGCAAGGCTTCCGGGGATGCTCCTTGCTGACGCAGATAATCTTTTAGAGAAATATCTAAATACGAATATTCGGGTAACGTCCAGTCTTGATTCTGCTCAAGGGGATTATTTGGGCGTAGATAATGGGTGAGTAAAGCTGGGGGAATGATCGTTTTTTCCGACTCAGCTAAACGATTCGCTGGAGACGATTCCCAATCACTGGCGAGTACCGATTGTCCATTGACATGAAGTAACAGTTGACGTTCTCGCTGGGGACGAGGTTTTAAGGGTGCATTTAAACGATTCGCTAACTTAATGAAACGAGAGTATTTTTCGCCTAAACCTTGTCCTCCTGCTTCAGGTTTTCCAGGCAAATCATCTAAGGTGTGAACTCGACCCCCTACACGATTTCGCCCTTCTAAGACTGTGACCAAAAACCCTTGTTTTTCTAAGATTAATGCCGCATACAGTCCGGATAAACCCGCTCCTATAACAAGTACAGATGTTGGTTTATTGAGTGCAGATGCCCTGAATTGGGATAGATAGCCTGCGCCCAGAAATGCTAAGGTAGACTGACTGATGCCCTGTATAAATTGTCGGCGTGTGAAAAATCGGGAATTCATGGTTGACTGATGTTAAGTAGGTGATATCGTTGAGACGAGAATGATAGTATTTTAAAGTGTAGTCATCTAGCAAATTATTCCCCTGAATGAGCAATAAATTAGGCATTCACGCCCTAATTTGGGCAGGAACTTGGGAGCAAGCGGATCGAGAACGCGCGATCGCGAATACGGCGGCTTGTGGTTATGATCTGATTGAAATTCCCTTATTAGACCCAACTACGATTAATGTAGCAGATACTGTCACCTTATTAGAATGTTATCACCTAAAAGCCACAACCTCCTTGGGACTTTCTCCAGCAACCGATATTTCCAGCACGAGCAAAAGTACTCCAATGGTTATTTTTTGAACAATATAGCCACGAACCCTATATCGCCACATCCAGATATTGGATCTCGATACTGGGAAAAGCAGAGGAGTATCAGCAAGCACTCGCCCAAAAACGCCAACCGGGTTACGCTGCGCTAACCGTTATGGACACTCACTTACAGCAGCATAGATTTTTTGTGGGCGATCGCTATACTATAGCGGATATTGGCTTGTTTGCTTACACTCATGTTGCGGATAAAGGCGGCTTTGATTTAAGCAAATTTCCTGCTATCCTGAGTTGGTTAGAACGGGTTACGCTGCAACCGGGACATATTCCCATCACCCAAAAATAAGTAACCCAATCTTGAAATTAATACTATGATTAAGATTGATCTGTCGAGAAAATAAATCAGGTCAGCGCATCTACTTGCAAAGAAGTCACGACTCAAGTTTGTCAAGTTGCTGTGAATGCCGCCAAAGCATCCGATCTATTAACCCTAGTTGAAGCTCTCTACTCAGCCTTTCAATTGTTTGTAGAGAACAAATTGGCATTGGCTGTACAAACTCCGCAACGAGACGACTAAGGGCGAATTTAAGCGGTACAACGATGCCCAATGGGGAGTTGCATCAATGTCATGGAATTCAGAAATTGGCTGGGAGGTAGGGAAGCTGGGGGAGCCATGTAGAGACGTAGCATGCTACGTCTGGAAGCTGGGGAAGGGATTGGCAAAATTTTGTGTAAGAATCAATCATATCATTACTGCATGGCAATGCTGGAATTGGCTTGATAAAACCAATGAACTTGGCTCTCGGACAAACAATTGGTGGACGCTATAATATCGTGCGGCAACTGGGACAAGGTGGGTTTGGTGCTACATTTGTCGCCCAAGACCAACATTTGCCTAGCGATCGCGATTGTGTGGTGAAGCAACTCAAACCCCAAGCGACTGACCCGTTTACCTTGCAGACGGCGCGGCGTTTGTTTGAAACGGAAGCTAAAATCCTGCATCAGTTGGGTCATCACAACCAAATTCCGCAGCTATTTGCCTATTTTGAAGAGAGTCAAGAATTCTATTTGGTGCAGGAACTGGTTGAAGGGGATAATCTGAGTCAGGAATTGACGCAAGGAACGTCTTGGTCAGATCAGCAGGTGATTGATCTGTTGCAGGAAATCCTGACGATATTAGCGTTTGTTCATCAGCATCATGTGATTCACCGAGATATTAATCCCCACAACCTGATCCGGCGTAAATGCGATCGCAAGTTAGTCCTAATTGATTTTGGCGCGGTTAAACAAGTTAGCACTCAGATAGTGCAGGGAAAATCCTCTAGCTTTACGGTGGCGATTGGTACGCTGGGATATCGACCCAGTGAACAAGCGAATGGGAATCCCCGTTTGAGTAGTGATATCTATGCGGTGGGGATCGTTGGGATTCAAGCATTAACCGGTGTAGCGCCTCAGGAACTGCCCGTTGATCCCGACAGTGGAGAACTGTGCTGGCGCGATCGCACCTCGGTTTCCCCTGAGTTGGCGAAAGTTCTGGATAAAATGATCCGCTACGATTTTCGCCAACGTTACCCCTCTGCGGAAGCGGCTGTGCAGGCGTTGCAGGATTTAACCCAACCCACGAAGGCGACGGTGGCTGTAGCGGCGACATCCCCATCCCTACCACCTGTTCCTCAATCGTCTCAACGGCAGAAACTGATACTGGCGTTCTTGATTACTGGGGCGATAATAGCGGCTGGAGGAGGGGCGACAATCGGGATTATCAATTGGATTAATTCCACCAACGCGACTCAATCCTATAACCGAGGTGAAACACTGCTGGAGTTGAGGCGGTATGAGGACGCCCTCAGCGCTTATAATCGTGCCGTTGAACTGCAACCGGACTATGCTGAAGCTTGGCTGGGTCAAGGGGATGCGCTTTTGGCATTGGGTCAGTCTGAGGCGGCGTTGGATGCTTATGATCAGGCGATTCAAATTCAGCGTGAGTATCCAGAGGCGTGGAAAGGACGAGGAGAGGCGTTAGTTGCATTGCAGCGTTATGAAGCCGCGATTAGTGCGTTTGATCAGGTAACGAAATTGCAACCGGAGGACGTGGAAACCTGGGAACGTCGCGGGATGGTACAGATGGAGTTACAGCGCTATTCGGCTGCGATCGCATCTTACGATAAAGCCTTAGAGATTCAACCCAATTATGCCTCAGCCTGGTATCAGCGTGGCTGGGCATTCCATAATTTACAACAGTATGAAGAGGCGCTTCAATCCTATGACCAAGCCATAGAATATAAGCCCGATTTCGCCGAATCTTGGTATCAACGGGGTAATGCGTTGGTCAATTTAAACAAACACCGTGAAGCGGTGGAGTCTTACCAGAAAGCGGTTCAATTTCAGCCAGATTTTTATCGAGCGTGGTACAGTCAGGGCAGTATTTTAAACAAGTTAAGCCAGTATCAAGAAGCGTTAGCCGCATTTGAAGAAGCGGTTAAACTTCAGCCCAACAGTTATGAGGCGTGGTATGGTCGAGCTTGGGCGTTGCATAAATTGGAGCGTTATGATGAAGCATTAACGGCTTACGAGAAGGCGGTGAAACTGAGACCCAATTCGGAGCAAGCCTGGTATAACCGGGGGAATGTCTTCTATATATTGCAACGATACCAAGACGCGATCGCGGCGTATGACCAAGCTGTTGCCCATAAGCGCAGCTATTACCAAGCCTGGAATAGTCGCGCTAATGCTCTATTTAACCTGAAGCGATACAGTGAAGCATTGACCTCTTATGAAAACGCTTTGACGTATCAACCCGATTACAAAGAGGCAAAGCGGGGGAAAGAGCAAACGCAGCGTGAACTTGAGGAGTTGAAAAAAGAATCGAACCGGGAGTCATCTGAAGAGGATGATGATAACTAGGGTCTGCTTCAGGGAGTCTTGTGGTGAGTGTAGAGACGTGCCATGGCACGTCTGGGAGCAGACTATAAATAATAAGAGCGATCGCTAACACACTCTCTAATACCAAATCCGGGTTGATTACCCCCTTGATAATCCAGTCCTTACCTTGGGGACTACCCTTCGGGAAGGCTTCGCATACATTTGCGTAGCCGTGACTTCCAGTCGCTAGGACAAAAAGGGGATTAATCTAAGCCAACTCAACATTATACCTTATTTTTCCAAAAAAATCAGAAAATTTCCATTTTCTTCACAAGTAGTTTAGAATCAGCGCTTATAATCGGTACAGTATCTGTAGTTTCCTGTGACATTTCTTATCCAACCTTAACAAGTCCTATTAGTAACCACTTAAGTGATGCATAGAATCCTTTTAATCGATGACGATCCCGCAATCTCAGAACTGGTCTCCATTAACCTAGAAATGGCAGGATACGAAGTTCACCAAGCGCCCGATGGTATCAAGGGTCAGGCGATCGCGCTGCAACTCCAGCCCGACCTGATCATGCTAGACTTAATGCTCCCTCGAGTCGATGGCTTTACCGTTTGCCAACGGTTGCGTCGGGATGAACGCACCACGGATATTCCCGTGTTGATGTTGACAGCGTTGGGTCAAACGCAGGATAAGGTAGAAGGGTTTAATGCCGGTGCGGACGATTATCTGACCAAACCCTTTGAACTCGAAGAAATGCTAGCACGGGTACGCGCCTTACTGCGACGTACTGACCGCATCCCCCAAGCCGCCAAGCATACGGAAATCCTCAACTATGGTCCTTTGACCCTGATTCCAGAACGGTTTGAGACGATTTGGTTTAATCAGACGGTCAAATTAACCCACTTGGAATTTGAACTGCTACACTGCTTATTGCAGCGTCATGGTCAAACGGTTTCTCCTAGTGAAATTCTCAAAGAAGTCTGGGGATATGATCCAGATGACGATATTGAAACCATTCGTGTCCATGTGCGCCACTTGAGAACCAAACTCGAACCTGATCCCCGTCATCCCCAATATATTAAAACAGTATACGGTGCGGGATACTGTCTGGAGTTACCCAATAGTGAAGAAACCGCTGAGGCGGGATCATCCAATTCAGCAAAATCAGAATAGATTGGGGATTGGAGAAGTGTTGAGTGTTGAGACGCGCCATTATTTGTCTGTAGGGGCGGGTTTAGGGATTTTCCTGTTGCGATTGATGATAGCGTTTATTCAAAACCCGCCCTGTAAATCAACCAATTAAGAAGTTAAGCTTATAAAAAATCGTTTTGTTCCCTGTTCCCCGTTCGCTGTTCCCTCTCCCCGCCTATATGTTCAACAATCAAATCCTCTAATTCGTCACCAAAGGAGTGAAAATCATGGCACTCACAGCCTCAACCATGTTGCCTCTAGGCAACAAAGCCCCAGAATTCCAGTTACCCGATGTAGTATCGGGCGAAACGATATCCTTAGACACGTTTGCAGGGAAACAGGGATTAGTGGTGATATTTCTCTGTCGTCATTGTCCATTTGTCAAGCATGTACAGGGAGAATTAGCCAAACTAGGTCGAGACTACCAGGATGCGGATCTGGGGATTGTAGCAATTAGCGCCAACGATGCCACGACTCACCCCGACGATGCGCCTGAGAAGTTAAAGGAAATGGCAAAAGAATTAGGATTGACGTTTCCCTTGTGTTATGACGAAAGCCAGGAAACGGCTAAAGCCTATACAGCCGCCTGTACGCCAGACTTCTTTGTGTTCGATCGCGATCGCAAATTAGTATACCGGGGACAATTCGACGATAGCCGCCCAGGGAATGATAAACCTGTGACGGGTAAGGATCTACGATCCGCGATCGATTCGGTATTGGCGCAGTCTCCCGTCAGTGAAGAACAAAAACCTAGTATCGGCTGCAATATCAAATGGAAACCGGGGAAAGAACCCGCGTACTATGGCGCTTAATGATCAATTTAGAGGTTGGGATTAGGGCGAGTTTCATTTGTCTGTAGGGGCGGGTTTAGGGACAAACTTAACCCACAAACCAATAACCTTTATCCAAAACCCGCCCTGCCCCACCTCTCACTACCGCGACATTTCTAGCGTGCGATCGCGGTTAAAAATCCGGTGTTTTTTTATCCCCTTTCAGGTTGGGATTAGGGCGGGTTTCATTTGTCTGTCGGGGCGGGTTTAGAGACAAACTTAACCCACAAACCAATAACCTTTATCCAAAACCCGCCCTGCCCCACCCTCTCAACCCCTGTTAGAGTAAACTCCGCGCCTTCAGTTGTAAATAACGGTTAACCAACTGCTCACTAATCTGATTCGCTGGTGCATCTAATACCAACACCCCTTTTTGCTTCAATTGGGCAAAAGCCACCCGACGCTGGGCAATTAAATCTAACGCAACCGCACGAGAGTATGTTGCTTCTATATCCTGAGTCCGAGTGTGAGCAATAGTATCAACTTGGGGATCACGTAATGTCACACAAAAGGGTAAATAACGCGGCGTAAGGCGTCCCATGGCTGATAAGAGTTCAGCCGAAGCGGTTACATCAACAATATCGGTAATCAAAACCACTAAAGCACGACGAGTTTGTTGATTCACTAATCGCGTCACTGCGCCAAAATAATCCGGTTCCAATAATACAGGTTGAATTGGCGTCAATCGTTCTATTAATTTCGATAACTGATGCTGACCCCGTTCCGGTGGAATCCAACGGGTTACCTCTCGGTCAAACACACCAATTCCCACTCTATCGCCTCGATTTAATCCCGCCAAAGCCAGGGATAATGTCGCATTTAACCCCCAATCAAATCGCTTTAATCCCTGCACCTGTGCCGTCATTAACCGCCCTCGGTCGAGTAAAATAATTAACGTTTGCTCCCTCTCTGGTTCCAATACCCGGATTAACGGACGGGAACGACGGGCTGTGGCTTTCCAATCGATAAGCCGAGTATCATCTCCAACACCATAGTCCCGAAGTTCCGCAAACTCGGTTCCCGTACCCAGGCGTCGCGCTCGGCGCATGGTTCCTGTATTCTCTAAAGTGAGGCGAATCGAGAGTTCTCGCAATCCCAGCAAATCCGGATACACTGCCACCGTCTGACTCGCGGGGATAGTCCAATCGAGCCATGCTAATCCCCAGCGCCCCCGTTGTCGCACTTGAATATCTCCCCATGGATACTCGCCGCGACTTTTGGGGTGAACCGTGTAAGTAAAGTCCTGAGTATAATTGGCTTCCAGTTGGGCTGAGAGAGTGGGTGTAGAGACATCAAACTCTAGCGGGTAATGATCACGCAGGCGAATCTGGGCAGATGACGAGCGCGATCGCACCGATAATACCACAGGATTATCCCGCCCGATGGATAATCGATGTAACGGATAGCGCGTCACCGTGACACGATACGGTTTAACCCGTCGTCCATCCCAAACCGCTAAACTCAGGACAATCGCATCAAATCCCAGAGTTCCCCAAATGCTGCTTGGCTGATTAAACACAACAGCCAGCAACAGGGCGATTATCATACCCAGTAGCAGCAGCCAATAAAGACGTTGTGACGGAATAATCATATTAGTTTGTAGGGGCGGGTTTCACTATTATCATTTCTTGCCTCACCCAAATGCAACTAAACCCGCCCTGACTAGGTTTTGAATTTTGAATCATCGCAATCCCATCATCGCGGAACCGAAACCTGCTTCAATAACGACGCAATCACCCCATCAACCATCAACCCATCCAACTGCGCCTCTGGTTTCAAAATCAGACGATGACGCAACAACGGCGGCGCAACTGTTTTCACATCATCCGGTGTCACATAATTCCGCCCCGCCAACCAAGCATACGCCTTACTCGTTTGTAACCACGCCGCCGTCGCCCGAGGAGACGCCCCTAACGCCAAATCCGGATGGTTACGTGAACCTCCCACCAACGCTAATAGATAATCCAATATCTTCTCATCCACATCAACCCCTTGCACCGCTTTACGCCCATTAAGAATATGTCCTACAGTTGCTACAGGTTTGAGACGTTCCAAATCAAAACGTTTAGCCCGAAATCCCTTTTGTACATTCAGCAACATTTGCTTTTCGGCAGCAGTATCGGGGTAATCTACCACCAGTTTAAATAAAAAGCGGTCTAACTGCGCTTCAGGTAACGGATAAGTTCCCTCAAATTCTAGAGGATTTTGAGTCGCAATCACCCAAAACAAGTCCGGTAAAGGCAAACTTTCCCCATCTAGCGTTACCTGTTGTTCTTCCATCGCTTCTAATAGCGCGGCTTGGGTTTTAGGAGGTGTGCGATTAATTTCATCCGCCAGCAAAATCTCCGTAAAAACGGGTCCTTGCTTGAGGGTAAAACTGCGGCTATTCAGGTCAAAAATATTGGTTCCGAGAATATCCGAAGGCAAAATATCAGGGGTAAGCTGAACTCGGCGAAAATCAGCTTGCATTAATTTTGCCATCACTTTCACCAGTAAGGTTTTTCCGGTTCCCGGTACACCTTCGATAATGACATGACCCCCACTCAGTAGGGCGACAAGCAATTGTTGCACGACAGTCGATTGACCCAAAACAACTTTGCCCAGGGTTTGGCTGATACGATTAAAGATGGTGTTGTCATTTGTCATTTGTCATTTGTCATTTGTCATTTGTCATTTGTCATTTGTCATTCGTCATTCGTCATTTGTCATTCGTCATGTCGTCATTTGCCATTCTATACCGTAGTGGCTTGACACAGCTAAAATTGTGGAATAGATTTGACCATTGAATCGGGCGCAAGTCTTTGCGCCCCTACAGTTTCCGGGCGTAATTCTAATTCATCAAATAAGGTGTGCCACGCCAGTAGGGTTGGCATTGCCCACCAGCCTTAAGTCAATATTATTCTAGTTAAGTTGTTTATTTGAGGCGCAGCGTTATCGGTAAAACCTGTCCCTACAAAGTCCAAACTTTTTTATAATTGTGACCATTTTCTCAACCAGTTTAGCAAGTCGGATTCGCTCAAGCGGCGTTTGTTAGAGACTTGCAACAGTTGTTCTAAGTCTTTGGCTGGACGCCCTGTCTGTCGCGCCCAAGCCGCTATAAAGGATTGATGGTTGAGGGGAGTCTCTCCTAATCCTAAGTCTTTCTGGAGTTGTTGCTGTTCTGCTTTGCCAACCCTATCCACAACAAAGTCATGACTCCCTGCTTTGAGTAAGACAGCCGCTAACGCCCGGATGTACGCTTCACTATTATTAACCACTGGGGCGGATAGGGTGACGGGTTGTCCCAAACGACGGTTAGCCGCCCAAATCGCCACGAGTAAGATAACAATGCCTTGGATCAGCAGAGTAAATAAGGGCGTTTTGATTAAATAACTGATCACATTTTCACCAACTTCCCGCTCGATTTCTTCTTTGTCTTTGTAACCATGGATGTATTCATCGACCCATATTTGATTGGTGTTGGCAGATGAGTTAATCGTTTCATTTCTAATTTTATCGCCTAGGTTTTCCTGAGTTGCCAGTTTAGCTAAGAGTTCATAATTGGCTGGAAAATCTTGATAAGCATTGGCAGCTAAATGGGGAGTGGTGACGAAAACAACCTGTCCTTTTCCGCGTTTTTGTTGCCATATAATCGTGCCAAAGTCATCGCTGAAAATAGCGTTGTTGCTGGACTTATGTCGCCGCCTGGTGTCAATCTTCACGTTGCCAACTGGACTATCCTGTAGGGTGCTAAATGCTACTTCGGTTACGGGTTGGTGAACACCGACGATAATTAGGGTATTGCCCTTTTTAACCCAGTCTCTCTCTAGAGTATCTAATTGATTTGGAACTAAACGGCTGTGAACGCGCAACAAGGTGACATCCTGGCGATCCTCGAATTCACTCAAAGGTTTTTGCCAGCGCTGGATGGGAGTTCCCCGTTCTGCCATAAATGTATACCAAGCGCCGTAGCCATCGGGGGCGCGGCTATAGGTTGAACCACTATTAAGTTTATTGTTCGCTGGCGCAGCGACTAGGGTAATCAGGATCAGAACCGCGATCGCGATCGCACTCAATACCCCTAACCGTCGTTTAGATACTCTCATCACCCTTGATTAATTTGTTGATATGCTTGTTGACACTCCTCAAACAGCGATCGCGAGGCTGGAGTCTGACTGAAACAAAGCTGTTGATGGGTCATTAGCAAGCGTTGATAGGCTCTCTTGTGAGGGAACTGTTGGACTAAATGCAGATATTCCCCATCCGTGCGACTGGGTTGCTGGGGAACTTGTCCACTATCATGCAACTGTTGTAACATGGCTCGATAAAGGCACAGGCAAGCCTCACGGTAGTTACCTTGCTTTTGGGCGTTTTGCGATCGCGTCAACCAATCAGCAACGGATAAGGTTCTATCTGGCGTGTTTGTGAGTTTCTCAGAGTGCTGATCCAGTTGGTTTCTCCACGAATAAAGATAAGGATAAAACCGTCCCATGAGTTGTAGAACAATCCAGCATACCAGGAAAGCAATCAGTACCCAAAAGATTGCCCTGGCAATAAAGAACAAAACAGGCGAACTTAACCAAGCGGGTAAAGACCAATCGGGACTATCCGGGAAATCCGGAGAAAATCGGGACAGTTGCAGTTCCCACCATTCCCCTACTTGTTTTTGCCACTGCTGAAACTGCCAAGCCCAATTACTTTTCTCGTAAGATCCGGTAGACATGGTTTGTGAAATCCTGCCCAGGCTAACTCTGTGAGTATAACGCGGACTTCCCCATCTCAAGCAGATCCCTAACCAAACAAAAGTGGATAAAAGGAAAAATTGACGCTAATTTTTTATCCCGAAGTGTAGTTTTTTGTCTGAAATCATATTCACCGAAACCGTCATTATTTCCTTCTACCTTGCAACCCTTCTCTTTCCTTTATACCCTGAAGCCTTCTGCCATCTGCCTTGTCTCCATCCAAGTGTCAGTATTCAACCAGAGAGGATCGGACGTATAGCTAAAAAAAGGGGGGGTATGGACTATTAAATTACTGCCTGAGGGTGTTGAGACCAAGACTGAATCACCTTGAGTGATGTTGAATGGCGCGGTTCGGTTGCATGTCCCTGAGACTGAGACGCTTTTTGAGCCGCCTGTAGTTCGGCTTGCATGACAATCATCTGAGACATTATGTTTTGGAGTTGAACCTGAAGTTGTTCAACGTCAGAGGCACCAACTGGGGTAACAGTTGATGCAGAGGGAACCGATGTTTTTGGTTGATAACCCAGGAAGCTTTGAGCCGAGGCAAATTTCGCTGACGCTGTTTGGCTGCTAACGGGATGAGTGGTAGTCGGTTGGGTATAGAAGGGTTGTGTGGTGATGGTGAAGGGAACACTTATCGGCTGTTCCTCAGATGTCACCACAGTAGGTGTTAGTGCAGGTTGCGGTTTAACAGTTTCTTCGACTAGAGGTTGAGCTTCATTTTCAGAAGGTGGAACAATTTCCGGTTCTGGTTTAATGGTTTCTTCAACCAGGGGTTGATCTTCGTTCTCAGAAAGCAGACCTGATTCTTGTTCGCCTTCTTTCTCTAAAAAATTATTGAGTCCAGCCGCTGCGAGTCGAGATTTAGACTGTTTCAATTCTTCTAAAAGTTGTTCCTTTTCTTG
Source organism: Coleofasciculus sp. F4-SAH-05 (assembly GCF_040222985.1). Taxonomy (NCBI): domain Bacteria; kingdom Bacillati; phylum Cyanobacteriota; class Cyanophyceae; order Coleofasciculales; family Coleofasciculaceae; genus Coleofasciculus; species Coleofasciculus sp. F4-SAH-05. Next base: position 10,895 of record NZ_JAVKBY010000158.1, on the reverse strand, counting down.
AAGATGCAGCTCTAAATCCGAAAGCTGTTCTTCAGCTTGGGCAGATTTCTTGGACGATTGTCGCCACCCGGTTACAGCGATTGTCGCGATTCCTGTACCTAAACCTAAAACACTTACCAATCCTAAGTAAGGCATCGCCATATCCCGGACTTTTCCATGATGTACAGGCTCTTCTTGCAGTTGGATTGTGACCTCTTGATCTCCGAAGAACGCTAGAGGTAAAGTCAAAGCTGAGAAGATGGCGGTTGAAAGAATTATCGGCGTAAAGAGAAATTTTTTTAAAGGAGAGCCAGTCATGATTAATAAGTCCTAGTGACAATTTCCAGTATCAGTTGTGCGAAACAAGGCGTCTTTCTCAAATTTCACCAAATTGCAAATTGCCGATGCTGATTAAGCCAGTTGGCAGGAGAGATTGCTTGGGTGTGAATCGACTTGCCTTAGCTTGTTTACCAGATTAGCGAATGATCCATCAAGTCCAGATAAAGTCCTAGAAAAACCCAGTGAAGTTCTGATGAACTTTTATTAACTTGTCATTGGTCATTGGTCATTGGTCATTGGTCATTGGTCATTGGTCATTGGTCATTGGTCATTGGTCATTGGTCATTGGTTATTGGTCATTGGTCATTGGTTATTGGTCATTGGTCATTGGTTATTGGTCATTGGTCATTGGTTATTGGTCATTGGTCATTGGTCATTGGTCATTGGTCATTGGTTATTGGTCATTTGTCATTGGTCATTGGTCATTGGTCATTTGTCAAGTCGGGGCGGGTTTAGTTACATCTGGGTGTAACCGAAAAGATAGTTGTGAAACCCGCCCCTACAACTTTCAAAACTCTTCCCCATCTCCCCCATCTCCCCCATCTTCCCCATCTCTTCGGCTAAACGCCGATATCTTCATTCCAGAGTTTGGGATGCTGTTGAATAAAGTCGCTCATCATCTGCCGGCACTCCTCTAGATTCAAATCCACAACCTCGACGCCATGGGATTCCATAAATTCCCTAGCACCAGCAAAGGTTTGAGACTCGCCAGCAATCACTTTTTTAATCCCAAATTGCACCACAGCCCCGGCGCAGAGGTAACAGGGCATTAACGTAGAGTAAAGGATTGTGTCATTGTAGTTGCCGATTCTGCCCGCATGACGCAGGCAATCAATCTCGGCGTGGGTCACAGGATCATTATCTTGAACCCGCTTATTATATCCCTGACCAATAATCTGACCCTCTTTGACTAACACCGAACCAATAGGAATTCCACCTTCCCGGAGTCCCTGCTTGGCTTGAGCGATCGCGGCTGCCATAAACTCATCCATTCCTGCTATCCTAGAATTCCTTAAATTTCTCTAGAATAGTACGTTTCCAGAATTTTCTCCGGATCGGATTATCGGAATTGGGGAGATGCAAACAGATGTTCTGAACCACTATTGCCGATTTCATAAACGGAACAAAAGGGTGGTAGGGATGTCAACCCCTAGTGCATCGGTTCAGTCATCGGTCATCATCAGAGTTAAGTGGAATGGCACTGACTTTAGAGTTTGTAGTAAGCGCTTTAGCGCTTCTGGCACTAAAGTGCCTACTACGAACCCAGTTTAAGTCAGCGACATTCGAGTTAAGTGAACTAACATCTCATCACCAATTGGGAGTCAACAATGAAATACGGAATTGATATCGGACATAACTGCCCTCCAGATACTGGTGCTAGTAATATCAGAAAAGAAGATGATATGACTAAGGCGGTGGGGACGAGAGTGATCTCGAAACTTAAATCCCTGGGTCATCAAGTCGTAGACTGTACACCTAGTCGCGCTTGGAGTGTGAGCAACTCCCTGCAACAACGGTGCAATACAGCGAATAACAATCGTGTCGATCAATTTATATCCATCCATTTTAATGCCTTTAACGGCAAAGCTAAAGGCGCAGAAGTCTTTGCCATCAGCAATACAGGGAAGGATATGGCTAAACCTGTATTAGATAATATTGTTGAGTTAGGCTACTTCAATCGCGGGATTAAAGATGGTTCCCATTTGTACGTTCTCCGAAATACAGCAATGCCAGCGATTCTAGTTGAGTGCTGTTTCTGCGATAATCAAGAGGACATGGATCGCTACGATGCCGAAGCTTTGGCAAATGCAATTGTCAAAGGATTAACTGGACAAACCGCATCACCGACGATTCCCCTTTCCCAAAATCCAATTGTTGACGTTCAAAAAGCCTTAAATCGGCTAAAAATCAGAAGTCCCAAAGGTACACCATTAAAAGAAGATGGTTCCAACGAAGCGGATACTACAGCAGCACTCAAAACCTTTCAGGCGATCGTTGGGGTTACACCCACAGGTACTGCTGATGCTAAAACCTGGCAAATCATCAATCAAATCTTAGCCATGCCAGTTTTGCGGGAAAATCATGCTACAGGGGCTGTGGTGAAATATCTACAACGTCGTATTGGGGCGACACCTGACGGAATATATGGTTCAGGGACAGCCGCCGCCGTTAAACGATTCCAACAACAACAAGGGATCACGGCTGATGGTATTATTGGTGCCCAAAGTTGGAGCAAAATATTGGCTGATTGAGTGTTGAATTTTGAATTTTGAATTTTGAATTGTTAAGGGAAGTAGGGGCGGGTTTCACTATTATCATTTTTTTCCCGCCCTGATGTGACTAAACCCGCCCATTACTAATATTGAACGAATGACAAATGACAAATGACAAATGACAAATGACAAATGACAAATGACAAATGACAAATGACAAATGACAAATGACAAATGACAAATGACACTTAATGTAAATCAGCTTCCCACACGCCAATATAAATGCGATCGCGTTCATTGCGTTCAATCACTCCTTTCAAGGGAGAACCATTGTTGCTGGTGAAACGGTAGCGATTGGATTGACGCTGATAAACCTGAGTTAATCCCTGGCGAATGTCTGGTGAGAGATTGCGACTGAGCATTTTATCTAAGGTATCTGCCATCGTTTCTAATCCTACAGATTGGGAAAATGCCACCTCGGTTTGGCGCAAACGCTTAGTATCGTGGTCAAACAGATAACCGAGACTAACGCGATCGCGAATAAAGTCTTCATAGGTCAATGCCTGGGTATTATGCCACAACCCTTTGGTTTGCTGGGTGGGTGTACCTAAGGCGGCTTCCACCACTTTTCGTGGGGTTCCTGGCGTAAATCCAGGAATTTTATTCGATAGAAGCGGTTTAGGGGTGTGGTTTTCGGGCGCAGGTGAGGGTGTAGGTGAGGGTGAGGGCGAGGGTGAGAGTGTGGGGGCTGGGGAAGCGACAGGAGACGGGGAAGCAGAGGGGGAGGGTAAAACTAAGGGTTCAGAGGCAAACGGCGTGGGGGGATCGGGAGAAGGGAGGAGTTCTGGAGATTCTTGGATACGGAATGTGGGATCAGGTGGGGGCAGGGGTGTTGGCGATTTTGGATTCACCAGTTTTGGCGAAGGCGTTGGCAGAGATAAGGGTGGGGTTGTCGCTGTCGGTGAGGGTAGAGGCGTGTTTTCAGAGGAGGCGGATACTGACTCTGGCGGTGATGGTATGCGATTGGATGGTTCTAATACACGGTTTAAACCCCAGCCAATCGCCACAGCACTCAGGAGTAAGCCGCCAGCAATTAAACCGCCGAAGCGCCGAGAGGGTTGTTCCTCCTCTACTTGTAGGGGTTTTCTGCGGATGGGAACGGTTGGCGGAACGGCTACGGCTGGCTTACGGGTAGAAGGGACAGGTTCGCCAGAATTAGAAAGGGATAGTGTAGCTGTCGCGATTGTTGTCGGATGGGCGTTTAAAGCGTCCAGCATTTCCTTGGCATCCGCAAAGCGATCGCGCGGGTGAAAGCGAATCGCCTGATCAATCACCGTAGCTAAATGGGAGTGACAATTCGGCGCATCCCGACGCCATAAAATTTCGCCAGTGCGGGTATCGGTTTCTAGGGTTTGCGGTAATTTACCCGTGAGCAAAAATACAGCAATTAAGCCCAAACTATACAGATCACTAGCATAGCGAGGGCGTCCTGCCGCTTGTTCGGCTGCCATAAACCCCGGTGTGCCAATGACTATCGATGGGGTGGCGTTAGCTTGGGAATGGACAACCGTTTTAATCGCTTCTTTCACGGCACCAAAGTCAATCAGCACAGGTAATCCGTCTCGCCGCCTGACAATCACATTATCCGGTTTAAGATCCCGGTGAACAATGTGACAACTGTGGACGTAATCCAGTACAGGCAACAGACTCAACAAAATTGCCTTGACTTGACCATCATTCAGCCGACCTTCCCGTTCTACAATTTGAGTCAGGGTATCCCCTTCAATCCATTCCTGAACCAAGTAAAATTGTCCAGATTCGGAAAAATAAGCAAATAATCGGGGAATTTGGTGATTATTTTCACCTAACTCCTCTAAAACCGCCGCTTCCCGCTGAAATCGCTCTTTTACTTGCTGATAGGTTTGGGGATCATGAGTCATGGGTTTAAGCTGCTTAATCACGCACTTACGTCCCGACGGCATGTAAGTATCTTCAGCGAGAAAGGTATTCCCAAACCCACCTGCCCCCAGCGTCTGGAGGATGCGATAGCGATTATTGAGCAGCGTTGGCATCATGAGCGATTTAGGCAAGCTGTTTATGAATGATGAATATGAATTATGATATCTTAAGCAACTCTGAGAAATCGGTTTTTTTTGAAGGCATCCCCGAAATACCTAAGTATTCCTAGAAACTGGGTTTCTCGTGACGATGACAACGTCATATCAACCTTTCACTCAAAGAAACCCGGTTTCTTGACCGATGTCTTGTTTCTATTCATCAAAAATTAAATGCTGTATCATCGCCATCGTAGGTTCTTGGGCTTGATATTCGTCATTGGAGTAAAATAGCTGTCTGAGGACATTTATTTTTGGCAATGTACCCTGTCGTAATCTCGCGTAGTCTTGATAACTGGAGAATTCCCAATCTCTTGGATGGTTAACGAAGCCAGCCTTGACCGGATTCTGATGCACATAGTAAACCAGTTGCAAAAGATAGTTTTCTTGAGCGACGACAACGGATTGGAAGCGCCCTTGAAAGAGAGATCCTGTTCTGTGATAGCGCTTATTGATAGCTTTTGTGTAGGAGAGTGAAAATGCTTGCATGGCGTCAGAGAGGCTACTAGATTTTAGGTACACAACCAGGTGGTAATGGTTGGGCATCAGGCAATAAGCGATAACATCTAGAGTCTGGGGAATTAGGAATCGACGGATTTGGCGCAGAAAATAGAGGTAATTTTCGCGTTCAAAGAAAATATTGTGGCGATTATTTCCCCGATTGTAAAGATGGTAATAACATCCCGACTTGAATTGGGTTTTTCGATAAGGCATAGTCTATAGCTTATAAATTGCTCTTAAATTGAGAAACCGGGTTTCTGAAGCAATACCATAAATGCCATAGATATCTAAGGAAGAAACCCGGTTTCTGGGCGAGTTACTCTAGATAAAGAAAGAAACCCGGTTTCTGGGCGAGTCATTATTTTAAATCCAGTAATCCCTGCTCTTTTAACTTAGGATTAAAACGAATCTCAGCTTGCACACCACGGGCATTTAACTGTTCGACTATTTCCGCTTCAACGCGCCGTGCTATTTTCTTTAATAGCTTAATTTTTCCTAATTCTTCACTCTTGTTATAGGTGGCTTTATCCTCATCTGTCATCGCCTTTTTCGCATCAATTGGATGATTCCAAATCGCTTCATCTTGACCATTCCCTGGCGGAATTTCTCCATTTTCTTCAATCCAAGCCTTGCGGATTGTTTCCAAGCGAGTGCGATTGGGGCGCTCAATGGTTTCCACTTTCAACCAATAGCAGGATTGAGGCTGACGGACTAGGTGTTGTTTTAAGCTGACATAAATATCACGAGAATAGTTGACCAGTTGCAGAGTTTTATCCTGGTCAAAAATGGCATAGACGCCGATTTTACTGGATAAAGATTCCGGGAGATTACCCTCCTCGTCCAGATAGGGGATATACTCTAGGTCACACAGAGCAGGAATTGGCGTTTCAGAACTCATCAGCAATAATTAGGGTATTTTTCGATAAATCGCGCAGAGGCGGCTGGGGTTGAAGATTTTGGCTTTGAACATGAAGTTAGGAGGGACATTTATAATGGCGTAATCTTCAGATTCGTGATACTGTTCAAACTCCCGTGGCATCCCTTTGGGAGTCCCTTCACTATAGGGAACCGGTTGAAACAGTAACTCAGTGAATTCCAAATCTTGGCAGTGCAGTTGTCCCGCGACTTGATGGCGGAATGCTTCACCCTTCAACAAGCTAAATAAATGGTTTTGGGCGTCTGGTTCAAGCACAAAGCTGCCATCAAAATTGTTAACAATTTTAAATTTAGCCATGGTTGGGCAGAATCGGGAGCAAGTTGACGACTGGGATGATTATACCCCACATCTTGCACCATTCTCAGTTAGCCAATTTTTCGCCGCGTAGCACACCTAATGTGATGGATTAGAACCGTAGGGGCGCACCGACGTGCGCCCTTTTACTCCACCGACGTGCGCCCGATTTAACCGTAAAATCTATTCCATCATTTTAGCTGTGTCAATCCGCAATCGTGAGGAGAGCTAAGTGTAACACACCATTTCTCAAGGTTTTGAGAGGTAAAATATGCCGCATGCATAACCCAGATTACACCAAGCCGATTGCAACTGATGTCAGATATTTGTTATACCTCACTTGTCAGATCTAGATCAAAGGCTTTATTTAATGATGCTCTCCTATCTGCAATGTTCGCAATCGATTTAAGGCGGCTGCTAACTCAAATCGCCGGAATAAAACTAAGTCTCCTTCTGGCAAATTCCCCAGCAAGTCTAATCCCTGAGACTCAATATCTGCCATCATCCGATTTAGCACTTCGGTAACTGTAGTTCGCCCATTAATATAGTGTCGCTTGGCATAAACAATCGCTTCAGCAATTGCCCGTAATTGCCCTTTCTCCACAATCTGTTCAACGGCGGCTAAATCGATTTCCTCTTTGCCAAAGACAACTTCATCCACATCCCGCACCTTCAGCTTAACGTCTCGTGAACCGCGACTAGGATCAATGCTTTCGGGTAAGGGAATACGTGGCGCAATCTCGCCAAACTCTTTTCCGCCTTCGGGAATCCGTTCTGTTTGATACTGTTTCGCGATCGCACGGGCTTTTTCGGTAACATCGTAGGGTTGGAAGTTATCCATGGCGATGACGGTATCGGCGACATCAAAGTAATCACCACTACCGCCCATGACTAAAATTGTGGATACCCCATAATCGGTGTAGAGTTGGCGTATCTTATCGATAAATGGCGTAATCGGTTCCTTGTCTTTGGCAATCAACTGTTGCATCCGATGATCGCGAATCATAAAGTTTGTCGCAGCCGTATCCTCATCCACGAGTAATAACTGGGTATCGGCTTCCAACGCTTCAATAATATTCGCCGCCTGAGAGGTACTCCCACTCGCATTGGCGGTGGAAAATTGACGAGTAGACCGACCTTGAGGTAATTGGTTAATAAACGGCGAAATATCCACACTGGCAATACTACGCCCATCTTCTGCCCGAATTTTTACGGCTGAGGCTTGAGTCACCACCAATTCTCGCCCATCTTCGGGAATGTGATTATAGACCCCCACCTCGAGCGATCGCAAGACGGTAGATTTGCCATGATAGCCACCACCGACAATCAAGGTAATTCCTGCTGGAATCCCCATCCCGTTTACCTCTCCCCGATTCGGACAATTAAAGGTTTCCCGTAAGGTTTCTGGGGATTGAAAGGGTAACGCATTTTCCTCTAACGGGCGATCATCCACGCCACTGCGTCGGGGTAGAATGGCATCATCAGCAATAAATGCCACTAAATCCCGTTCAGCTAACTGTTTACGCAGCCAGTCTGCATCTTCGATGGTTTCAACCTGCTGTTTAATCTCTACCGCATCTAGAGAGTCGTATTTCAACGCTTGATCTACTATCTCTGGAATATCCTCACACAACATTTCCGCCGCCTGACGCCCAGAAATACGTCGTCCCCGTGCAGGTAATCCGACGACAAAGCGCACTTCTACCAGTTCATCATTGATAAAAGCCGCCGTGCGCTCAATTACCGATTGTCCCACAGACATAATCGCAATCCGCCCACTATTCCCGGTTCCTCGATGGGAACTAAACTCTCGCGCCACTACATCAAACTGGCGTGTCAGGTAATCCCGTAAGGCGATTTCTCGACTACGACTTTGGTAAAGGGTTTTGGGAAAATCCGCCACAGTTTGAGACAGTTGCACCCGAACATGACTAGGACTGGCAAAGGGATCACCTTGGACGCGATCGACAATTAAGGTGAAATCCGAAAAGTTATAGCGTCCCTTAATATCCTTATAGGCTTTGTAGCTCTTGTCGTCAAGTTGGAGTAGAAGTTGGCGTAGTTTCTCGCGATTGCTCATAACCGTAGTAAGAAATTGGGTAATGGTTGCTTTCAGACTACTACCAGATCTCCGACTTCTTCACGATTACCAAATTCCTGACTCCCAAATCTAGCCGTTGCTGATCATTTCAAGGGTGGAACGCCGGAAATAGCTAACGTTACCAATGACAACTGACAAATGACAGATGACTCATCTCAACAAACGACCAACCAAGGAGGTAACTGAGTTCACCAGCCATATCATCGAGCCAGCCAGGAAAATATTCTCCCGCAATTCTCGGCGATTAACCCCATAGCTGGAACGACGCCCACTACCCGCACCGTCACGCTCTAAATCATAAATAATTTTCTCCGCGTACCACCGATCAGATTTTCCGGGATATTTCATTTGCGCCTGAGCCAGCAGTCGTTTGGCTAAACCCTTGTTCCCTTTTACGGCTTTGAGTAAATGGGGGTCTATCCCTTCATTATTCTGAGAATCGCGCCAGATCAAAAAAACCATCACACCAATCAACGCCAGCAGTGCGATCGCGAAGGGCAGTTTCATTGATTTAACCTTGAATGATGGATATTCCAGTTATTCTATCCGCTAATTTTCTACACTGCCAACCTAAAAATATTTAGAAATATTAACGGCATAGTTTCCATCTCCAGGGTTTAAGTTGACAAAACCGAAAAACTGTAGCCTTAGCTACCAAAAAAATATTGAGACTTGGCGCGATCGCACAATTGCTCCTGAGTGCTGATCAACCGGGTAGCTTGTACAGTCTGGGAATACAGCGCACGATGGATTTCTCCAGCGTCTTTTGGGGATATGCTAAAGTGACAAAAAATGTTTGTTCCTGTGATATCATGCCCCTTTCTACCTTCTCTAAAATCATCTACCCCGAAAGTGACGGTCAACCCTTGGCAGACAATACAATCCAATTCCGCTTAATTGTCACCATTCAAGGTGGAATTGATGCCCTGTTTCTTGAGAATCCTAATGTCTTCGTTGCTGGAGATTTATTCTGGTATCCAGTGGAAGGCGAACCCTGGATTAGACAAGCGCCTGATGTCATGGTTGTCATCGGACGTCCCAAGGGTGATCGACGTTCCTATAAACAGTGGGAAGAAGACAATATTCCGCCCCAAGTGGTTTTCGAGATTGCCTCTCACAGTAATACGAAGACAGAATTAGAGGAAACCAAGCGTTATTTTTACGAGCGTTATGGTGTCGAAGAATATTACCTGTTTAATCCTCAGCCTGGAATCCTCAAAGGATGGCAACGGGATAACGAAGTATTACAGCCAATTCCGAGAATGTCGGGTTGGATTAGTCCCCGTCTGGGCATTCGATTTGAATTGGAACAAGGAAATTTACAGCTATACCATCCTGATGGGGAGCGATTTGCTTCTTTTGTGGAAATTATTGAACAGCGAAGGTTAGAAAAACGGGCACGAGAACAAGCGGAGTTTGCACAACGAAATGCGATTCCCAAGTTATTGGCAATGGGTTTAACTGTAGAACAAATTGCTGAAGCGTTATCGTTATCGGTGGAGACTGTGCGGGCTATCGCTGAAAGATAAGCTTAATGGTTAGCGCCACATATAATTTTCAGGGCAAGCGCGATCGCACTGCTGTATACCGTAGGGTGGGCATTGCCCACCAGCCAAAATTTCAATACCATTCATTCTAATATTCTGCAAGCTTTACATTTCTTGAGATACAGCCTAGACGAATCTTAATGGTGGAACACCAGAACTAGCTGGCATTACTTGACCAATAATGCGACTCTGTTTATATCCTAATTCTTGCAGAACCTGCTCACACTTTACCGCCTGTTCACGCTTGAATCGTCGCCAATAACCCGCCAGACGTTTGCGGATCAAAAAGTACCGGATAATTAGCGCGATCGCACAATAATTCCAGATTCCTGATAAACCTTGCTGCTTGGACATTCTGGGGATACAGCGAACTAACAATTCAGGTTATAGCCACCAGTATTGCAATCTTGTACTCGACTGGACGAATATTGCTGACTGGTATGCTGGTGGGCAATGCCCACCCTACGATATATCAAAGGTTTCGGCGATTCCCTATGCTTATTTCAGTGGCATTCGACTTAAGCTGGTTTCGTCGTCGGCACGAAGCGTGCCAGAAGCGAAGACAGCGCTGACTGCAAACTGCACGTTTCTTGAGATACAGCCTAGACGAATCTTAATGGTGGAACGCCTGAACTAGCGGGCATTACCTGACCAATAATGCGACTCTGTTGATATCTTAATTCTTGCAGAACCTGCTCACACTTTACCGCTTGATCCGCCGGAATCGTCGCCAATAACCCGCCAGAGGTTTGCGGATCAAAAAGTACCGGATAATTAGCGCGATCGCACTGCATCATTAATTGATATTAAATTCGGGTTAGCCACTCCCTTGATAATTTAGTCCGCGTAGGCGGACTTTGTTTGTGTAGC